>CAYOFL010000004.1:34697-65047 GCA_964403165.1 uncultured Ignavibacteria bacterium | reverse complement strand
TTAATCTACATCTTCGGGAGTCGATCCAATATTCCTTTATCCAATTTTCGTCTTCAATTTTGTACAAAAACAAATCTTTGCTCTTCCCTGCATATCTCACATTTTCCTCTATCAGTCCGTCCCTTCCCAAAATCATTTCCAGAAGCATATTAAAAGAGATATTCCAGCTCCACAATCCGGTTTTTTCAAAATCAGGAAAGCTACCGTGATAGAACTCGTTTTGTTTAGGGAAATAGATAGTCAAGCTACCGTCCTCTCCTCTGGCTTTAAACATGCCAATCCCAAAGAACGTGCGGGGATAGAAGGAGAAGGTGCCTGGGTGTTTGTAAAAGAATTCAATTGTCCCCGAATACTTCGCCTCCTTTCCTTTTAGCTTCAAATCCATAAGGCAGGCAAAGGTCTCAAATTCAATCTGATTTTTTTGTGCGCATCTTAAAACGTTTTCGGGCGTTCTGTTCTCAGGAGGGAGCTTCGGCTTGGGAGCACAGCCAAAAGTAAAAAATCCAGCTAAGGCAAGACATGCAATTATGAACCCAAAGAGGAAAGTTTTAAACCGAAGAGTATTCAAGTATGATCCACCCCATAATTAATCCGTTTAATCCGTCCGGACGGACGCCCCCAGACGGGGGCTCGTCCGAGCCCGTCTGGGCGCTAAATCCGTTGACCGTTTAGAAGAATCTGGCGAAATCCACCCCCGCGAAAACAAAAGAAAAAAAGCTCACGAACGGACGCAAAATTCCCCATAAGATAGGCACACCTGCAAGGTGGCCGATCATGATAATTCCGATAAGCAAAAATGGGCCGATTCTTTCTAACTGGATCATCCTGTATTCATATTCAGCCGGCAGAAGCCCCATCAGAATCTTGGAGCCATCCAATGGAGGCAAGGGAATCAGATTGAAGAATGCCAAGACCAGATTTATCACCATGCCATACACTATCATCATAACCAGTATGCCGAAGGCAGATGAGCCTATCTCAAAATTTGAAGTGAGTGGATTTATCAATCGAATGATCAAACCGCAAGCAAAGGCGGTCAGCATATTTGCCCCGGGACCAGCTAAAGAGACCCACATCATATCCTTTTTGGGATGACGGAGATTATATGGATTAACCGGCACCGGCTTTGCCCATCCCAGATGAACGATAAAAAGCATCAAAGTTCCGATGGGGTCAAGATGGGAAAGCGGATTTAAAGTCAATCTTCCCGCATCCTTAGCTGTGGGATCACCTAACCTTAACGCCATCCAACCATGAGCATATTCATGAACCGTCAAGGCGAAAAGAATCGGGGGTGCGATTATTAGGAGTCCAATGATTCTGTCCAAGGCAAAAATCCTCGTGCGCTTGAGATTTTAGTTGCTTCAGCACCTTATCTTCAAATCGTTCTTGCAAATATACGTCTATTTGACATTAAAGTTAAGAACGTTATGTAAAAGAAAGGTTACAAAATGAATACGGGGGCTCAATTTATCTGGAAACGAATTCATTGTTCTTCACATAAAATCTCCACCTTTTTTCTTTACCTTGCTTTATTCCGATCCTGCTTGAAGAAGCTATTTTTTCCACCAATTCACCACGATCCTCAACATAGATGATATCCGAGCATAAATCTACTCCATTCAATTTTCTGTCGATGTTCAAAGCCTGACATAGTTTTGCCGGACCGGAGGTGAGGTCTTTTAACCTCTGGCGTCCCCTTCTTTTCTTCATTAACTCTATCCCAAAAGCAGGCTCCAGTGCTCTGATCAATACTGCGGCAGGATATTCTTTTCTCTCGGTGACCAGATTCAGACAGTGATGCATTCCATAGGTGATATAAACGTATGTATATCCCGGTTCGCCGAACATCACCCTGTTTCGGGGAGTCATGCGTCGATAAGCATGGCT
Organism: uncultured Ignavibacteria bacterium; assembly: GCA_964403165.1. GTDB lineage: Bacteria > Zixibacteria > MSB-5A5 > MSB-5A5 > SM1-73 > SM23-73-3. The sequence goes on along the minus strand of CAYOFL010000004.1, from coordinate 63,157 downwards.
GGCAGGATCTTTATAACCAATATACGCCTCCGTCTCCACGATCTTTCCAGAAAGAAGATGGCCATCCTTTTGCACCACCAGATATTTCCCCAAAAGCTCCTTTGCCACCTGCAGGGTGGAACGATCGTAGAATTCCCTGGTCAGTCTGCTTCTCATCAATCACCATCCTACACTGTTCATACCGATGTCGGCGGGATATGCGTATGCATTCATACGAAAATTCCCGCCTCTATGAGGTAGGAGAGTCAACTACACATAGGGCAGGGCATTCAGCCCTGCCGATGATCTAGTTGGGGCAGGGGTTGCACCCCCGCCCCTTTTCTACGGTCACGGAGACCCCCATACGGGAGAGCCGACGCCCCCGTCTGGGCGGACAGAGGTATAACCCCTGTCCGATCTGGCAGTATTCGCATCCGCTCGCCCAAGCAGACGCAACGATGAGCGAAATCAAGCAGGACAAAACAAAGTTCCCTCCATTGTATTAGTCATCAACATTCGAGCCTCTTCATCCGTCATGCGTCATTCTTCATTCGTCATTTGATTTGATCGATCTTACTCAAAACAAATGGGTGCGTTTCTCTCTTTTTCAACTCCATGATAGCTCGAGTTCCTCTTTGGTCGTCGATCTCTCCTAATGCCTCCACTGTAAAAGCTCTGGTTGCCCAGTCTTCATCTTTTAGTTTTTCTAAAAGAGGTGATACCGCTTTTTTGCTTTTTAATTTCCCTAATGACTCGATGGCTAAATGCAATGTCGACTGAGCGGAATGGTCCAAAAGAAAAAGCAAAGGTTTGACCGCTGGCTCACCTATCTTTACCAAGGAATTTGCAGAACTCATGCGAACACTGAAATGTGGATCGGACAAACCACGAACCAGATAGGGAATTGCACGCTCATCCTTCATCCTTCCCAAAGCCACCGCCGCACTTTTTCTAACCACCTCCACGGAATCCTCCATGTGCAAGCTGACATCAGTGAAAGCCGAGGTGTCAGCGATCTTTCCGAGCGACTCGCAGGAATGACTTCTGACGTTGTAATCGTCTCCGTCCAGAAGGGCTATCAGCGGCTTCACCGCCCGGTTGTCTTTAATGTCACCCAGGATTCGGATGGCAAGCTTTGTCTCATCCTTGTCTTCACTGTCCAGGCGCCCTATCACGGGAACAACTGCGGGTTCCCCTATCTTTCCAAAGATGCGAATTAAGGTCCACTTTTCTCTGGCGCTCTGGGTAGTTAGTTTTTCCAGAAGATATGGAACCGCTTGCTCTCCCATCTCCACCAGCGTGCTTTCTGCCGGCTGGGCTTGATCTCTATATTTTTCCAACCCTCCACATGACAACACAAAAAGGCTATCCACCTTTTTCTTCAAATCATCCTGATCACTTGAGTCTCTGCAGTATCCACTTCCGACCGAAAGCAGGAGAAAAAGTCCCACCAAGAGGGATTTCAATCTGCTCATGATCTGAGCCTCACTTTTCAAATATAATAGGCGAGAGCTATTTTACTTGTCTATTCCCACTCCCCACTTTGACGGAGTCGTCCACCAGGTGCTATCCATACCGTTTCCGTTATACCCATCCTTGCCGGAAAAGTCTAGAAGCATCCCCACCGAACCATAATCTCTCCTGGGGTTGCCATAACCCTGAGTATTGTCCTTTATGCTGACGTAATACCCGTCGTCGCCGCTTTCATCTACCAGAATCCCAAATCCATTCGCGCTACCCGCCCCCTGAGATAGACTCTGGGCAACATAATTATCATCGCCGGACTTATCCCACAACATTCCTAATGCCAGATCGTGTCCACATCCCTGGGAGACACCATGGGAGATATAAGTGTCGTCCCCATCTCCATCCTCAAGGATTCCCAAGGTTAGATGAGTTCCTGCTCCCTGAGCATATTGAAAGGAAACATACTTATCGTTACCCTGTGCATCCATCAAAGTCCCCAGACTCCACCAGTAGCTGGATCCCTGACCGAATATATCTGAGGTATATACATCGTTACCGGACAGATCAAACAGGATTCCAATTCCGCCCGACATCATCGGTCTAAATCCGTAGGCAAACCCCTGCGAAAGGCTGATATAGTGATCTTTGTATCTTAAAATGTCTTTGTATCTGCCACCGGCAAAATAGTTGTCGTTTCCTGAAGAGTCGATCAAAGCACCCATCCCGGATACGAACCCGAAACCCTGGGCGAAGAGAGCGGCGGAATACTGATCGCTCCCTCTCATGTCTACCAGAAATCCCATCCCGAAACTGCCTGCACCCATGGTGAAGGTGTCTCCAAAGTATTTGTCATCTCCCAACCCATCCACAAGCATGCCCACGCCGAAAAGTCCTGAACCCAGTGAAAAGTTTTTCGTCAGATAGGTGTCATCCCCTGAAAGATCAATCAGTATACCCGTGCCAAAAAAGCCGGAACCACAAGTAAAATCGCCTTCAGCTCGATACACATCGTTTCCGCCCAGATCAATGATAACCGAGGAACCGACATCCTTCCCCTGGCTTGCCGAAATGTCATAATTATCATCCCCGCCCAAGTCAATTATGATGGCTGGAGATCCACTATATCTGGATGAACCAAATCCCCCTATGATAATCTCTCCAGAAGATGTCGCCAATTTGAAGATTAAATCGTTTTCTTTATCTTTTTTCTTCTTTACCAGCGACTTGGGCTGCGGCGAAGTTTCCAAGTAATCTTCCAAAAGAGGAAGACAACTCCGGGTGGCAAAAGCAAGCTCTTCTCCTGCCCGAAGTATTTTCTCTAAGTCTATCCTGGCAAGATAAGGAATCATCTTCTTGGCCAGCTCTTCTTCATAATCTGATTCCTTATCCAGCTCCTCCGGGCTTTTGAACTCGTCGTTTACATCCTCTAACAGAATAAGCGGGAAATTTTTTCTGATGAAACCTATCTCCTCATCGGACAGTTTTGCAAAGGCTTCCATAATTTTTGAGTCTGCGGCTCTCTTTCCCAGGAAAAGATAAGCAAGAGAGCTTCTCAAAGGTTGGGGAAGCTTTTTTAACGACTTTGAATAATCCCTGACAAACTGATTATTTCCTAAATCCACATCCTGACACACAAGTTTATCCCCCAAAGGCAAAGTCTGTTTTCCTCTCATTTTGAGATATGGGGAGAACACAGAAGGCAAGGAAAACCTTCTCCCATCTGGCTTAGCATCAGTCCAATCCGATAGGATTTGGGTGTTGATTGAAGTTGTCTGCATAGGTTGACGCATCAGCTCATCGATCAATTCCAACCTGAAGGAGTCAACATCGACGTAATCATCTCTGAATACCAGATCCTCCGGGGTCATCTTTATGCATCTCAGGGCATCGGTAAAAACCTCATCAAAATCCGACTCCAGTGCGGAAAGAGAATCTGATAGCTCTTCTGAGCGGATCCAAGGACCAAGGACAAACCAAAGAGATAGAATGAAAACGATTAAAAAGACTTTTTTCATTTTTCTTCCGCAACGTTTTTCTCAGCGATACGTTTCTTTCTGTAAATAATCTTTAGCACCACAATGCTAACCTCATATAGAAAATACAAAGGACCTGCCAGCATGAATTGTGAAAACACATCCGGAGGAGTGATAACTGCCGCCAGCACTAAAATTGCTGTGATGGCGTATCTTCGACCTTTTATCAGAGTTCTTGGAGTTATTATTCCTATCTTTCCCAGAAAATAGGATATAACCGGAAGCTCAAAAACCGAACCAAATGCCAAAATCATATAGCTGACGAAACTGATATAATCTCTTATCTGAATCATGGGCTTTAGCTTTTCAGTCCCAAAGCCCAAAAGGAATTTCATGCTTAAGGGCAACACAAACACAAAGCAGAATGTGGCGCCTATCAAAAAGAAGATGGTAGAGGCAAGCACTGCCGGAACTATGAGTTTAATCTCTTTCGCAAATAGTCCTGGAACTATGAACTTCCAAACGTGGTAAAATATCACCGGCACGCTGATGATTATGCCGGCGATCAGCGAGATCTTAATGCGGGTGGAGAAAGCTTCGGTGGGTGACATGAAGTAGACTTCCGGGATAGGACGGGTGACAAAATCTATCAGTCTTTCGGAAAAAAAATAAGCCCCGATGGAAACAAGGATGATACAGATCAGGGACTTGATTATCCTCCCTCGTAATTCCTCAAGATGATCTAGAAAGCCCAAACCTTTTTCTTCTTCTTCCATCTTTTCTCTCAGGTTTATTTTTACCTCACCCCTTTAAAAGGTTGGTTCGGGGTGCCCTTCAGGGTGAATCCCTTCAGGATGAACCCTCACCCCGAACCAGAAATGTTGCGGGGTAAGGTACCCCGCAACAACAACGAGGGGGATAAGGGAGAGGTTGTCATACTCACTTCAGTAGACCTTTCAACTCGTCCATAAATTCGTTTATGTCCCTGAACTTATGATATACCGATGCGAATCTCACGTAAGCCACTTCATCCAGCTCTTTCAGCCTTTTCATTACCTCTTCACCCACATGTTTGCTGGTTATCTCAGGCTTGGAAAGATTCTGCAACCTCTCCTCTATCTCATCCACGACGGAGGCAATTTTCTTAGAGCTTATAGGACGCTTCTTGCAAGCCAGCTCAATTCCTCTTTGCAGTTTCTGCCGATCGAACGGCTCCCTTCTGCCATCATTTTTGATGATGGTCAGGGAGACATCCTCCACATACTCATAGGTGGTGAAACGCTTCTTGCAGGATTCGCACTCCCTTCTTCTCCTGACCGATCTTCCATTTTGTGAGGTGCGCGAATCCACCACCCGATCCTTCTCATGTCCACAAAAGGGGCATCTCATCTTCTCTTGTTACCTTTCTTTGACTTTGATCTTTGACCATCTTTGTAAATTTGTATTTCAATCTTCGCCTCTTTCAGCATCTGTCTTGACATCGGGTCAGGATAACTATCCTTGATCACAATTTTTTTTATTCCAGCATTGATGATCAGCTTACTGCATAGAATACACGGCTGAGTGGTGGAATACATAGTGCTATCCCTGATGCTTACCCCGAACAGAGCCGCCTGAACGATGGCGTTCTGCTCCGCATGAGTGGCTCGACACAGCTCATGCCTTTCTCCGGAAGGAATACTGAGCTTATCTCTTAAGCAACCAATATCCAGACAATGCTTGAGTCCGGAGGGAGCACCGTTGTATCCGGTTGTTAGAATCTTTTTGTCTTTAACTATCACCGCTCCCACCTGTCTTCTCAGGCAGGTGGAGCGGGTTGCCGCCAATTCGGCAATGCGCATGAAATACTCATCCCAAGAAGGACGAACTTTCCCTGCATAAGTTTTTCTCTTTGTAGTTTTCTTCTTCTTTTGCGAAGTCACACGCTCTGATTTCACTTGAAAGTTACTCTTACACCAGTGCCAATCTTTGATTTCAAAATCTTTTGGGCGCTTCTTTGATTTGCAGCAATCTCTAAGTATCCCGAACTTCCCACCAAAGCGCCCGCTTCCTTTTCCGGGATTTCAAAGTATGATTGGACAATTCGCTTTATCTGTCTTTTCCCCACCACTATTCCGGCAACATTTTTGTTATGCAAGAACTCTGCCCTGATATTGGTAACCAAATTTCCAAAAGCATCAATATGAATGACCTCGCCGGAGATGGTCTTCTTCGTTGATTTTGGCTCGGGAATAACTAACTTAAAACATTCCTTTGCGTCTTGACCAAATTCCTTCTCGTCCACACCCAGGGAGAGATACGCCGCCACCGGAGCAAAGATGTCCCTGGCATGAAAGGTGCTGGATAGCTCGGCTAAAAAATATTTTTTATTGGAAAGAAGTATTATTTCTGTTATTCTTTCATTTTGATAGACAAAGCTGAACACCCCGTTATCAGGACCCACGAAGAAGAAATCCTCTGATTTTATCAAAAGTGGTTGGCGCGAGCTTCCCACTCCCGGATCAACCACCACCACGTGTATGGTGTCTTTAGGAAAATATCTGAAAAAATTGTTCAGGACAAACGCCGCACCCAAAACATCGAACGGCTCTATTTGGTGGGTGATATCCACCACCTCCACTTCTGGGTTGATCCTTTTGATCACTCCCTTAACTGCTCCCACATATCCATCCTTGGTGCAAAAATCAGTGGTAAGTGTTATTATTGGCTTTCCCATTTACAAAAGTATAAAAATCCCAAATGAACAGATAGATTTATATTTCGTCTGTGATCGGGTATGGTTCATCTCCGGGCTATACCAGAGCATACACAATATTAAAGGCTGGTGAAAATATGGCAAGGATTTTCTTATGACAAATCCAACAAATTCAATCCAGTCTCCGGGTCAGCTTTTCTTTCGATTTTGATCTCGGAGGGTATGATAAAAAATTCCCCGGTAGCAGAGATAGTAGCACAAAAAAGGTGACCGAAATAAGCTTTAGCGTCCGGTCCTCCAGCCACCACGTGAGCATGAATAAATGGCTTTCCTTCGACGTAGGATATCGAACCAGTGAGGCTACCAAACTCCATGTCTTCTTTGAAGAAATTCTTGACGTATTCTTTCTTGGCCGAGTCAAAATAACCTAAGGTTGCATCCTTAAAAGCGCCCAGACCAAAAACAAAACCCCCCAGAATTTTCTGCTCTTCTACAAAGGAAGATAAGGTAGTTATCACCTCTTCTCCTTTTATTAGTCTTACCACAAATCCGTTTTGAGTTTTTCTGAATTGCATATTTTTCTCCTTTGGCACTTTTAACAAGCTTATCGGATAGGTCTTACGACCCATGGCTGGCAGGCATATCCGACCTACGGCTTTTATATCCGTTTAATCCGTTGACAGTAAACTGTAGCTATTTGATCCATATCTGGTCTGCCTGAAGGCAGACACTCCAAATTGCCTCTTAATCTGGAGTGTCAGGCTTCAGCCTGACCTGAACTCATTGAAAGACACCAAGCTTTAATATGTTCACCTAAAGGTGAACACTCCAAATTAACATATTTAAGCACTTTTTCAGAGATTTCATACGGTTTCTTTTTCTATCCAACTTAAGTATTTTTCAAATCCTACCAAAATTGGTAAAGCGATGATCTCTGGCACTTCATAGCTGTGAAGCTCTGTAACCCTCTTTTTTACTTTTTCAAAAAGCCCATCTTTGGTCTTGGCTATGAGGAGAACTTCCTCTTCTGAGGAGACCTGATCCTTCCACCTGAAGGTTGACTTCATTCCTCCAATCATACTAACACACGCTGCCAATTTCTCCTTTACCAAAGTGCCAGCTATCTTCTCCCCCTCCTTCTCAGATGAGGCAGTGATGAAGATCAAAATATAATCCGTCATCTGTTGATCCTTCTTTTCAACACCCGCTCAATTCGATTGACCTTCCCCGTCAATCTATTCTTAGCCTTCTTTCTGTCATCTACGGTTATCACCATGTATACCCGGTTGCTTTCCTTCACCATGGTGTCACGGCATTTTTTGATTACCTTGAACACCCGATCCCAGCTTCCTTCTACTACCGTGCTCATGGCAGAGGTGCGATAGGGCAGACCGCTTTTGTCCACAATATCGATGGTCTTGGCTACGTATTTGCTTACCGATTCCCCTTTATCCGTGGGGAAAATACTGAAGGAGACTAACACGAAATCCTCCTTTCTTTGCGAGTATGGTTATTTTCCAACAGATGACCCAACAGATGAAACAGATTACAAAGACCACTGTTTCTTTTTTGGCGCATCCTTGAGGAAGAATCCGTTCAATCCGTTGATTTATTTTTTAAATCTGTTAATCTGTTGGGAAATCTGTTAATCTGTTGGAAATTCTTATTCAATTCCCAACTCCCCTTTTATCTCTCTGACCGCCTCCACCATGACCTTCAGCTTTGCCTCTGCCTGCTCCGGCGTTCTGGTCTTAAGACCACAGTCCGGGTCGATATAAACTTTCTCAATGGGGAAAACCTCTAAAGCCTTTTTTATGTTTTCCTTCACCTCATCTTTTTTCTCAATAATGTGGCTATGCACATCCAGAACCCCCACTGCTATCTCCTTGGTGAATTTAGGATGCCTGAATATCTCCAGATTATCAAAGTTACTGTTGGCGAATTCTAAATCCAGCTGATCCACTGCCAGATCGAGAATCCGGGGATACATCACCTTAAAATCTCCATAGCAGATATGAGAGATGGTTTTTGCACCTATTCCTTCGGTGACGATCTCCATAGCCTCGATAGCTAACTCGATTTCATCCGGGCGGGTGGAGATGGCAGGTTCATCAATCTGAATATATTCAGCACCAGCTTTTTCCAAATCCGCCACTTCCTGGTGCATCTCTTTGGCTAAAGCCAGAATCAGTTCTCTGCGATCAGGATAATATTCGTTGAACGACCAATCACATATGGTGTAAGGTCCGGTCAACATCCCTTTAACCGGCTTTTCAGTCAAGCTCTGAGCATATTGAAACATCTTAACCGTTATGGGCTTCTCCCTTTTCACCTCACCTTTGACCACCGGTTTTCGATAGAATCTATTTCCATAGGATCTCACCAGACCGCTTATTCCAAATCCTTTCATTCTCTCTGCGAAGTAAGTGACCATATCTCCGCGTTCCATTTCACCATGAACCAGAATATCCAGTCCAATATCTTCCTGAAGACGAATGCATTCCTCGGTTGCTTTTTTTTCCAACTGAGTTAATTCCTCTTGCGAGAGCTCACCTGAGGCAAACTCATTCCTGGCTTTAACTAAATAAGCCGGCTTGGGAAAACTTCCTACTGTGGTGGTGAGCAGCATATACCACCCCCCAAAGCTTTAAAGTTTGACATCCAAGTCTACAGGATCAGATTCAATAGCAATCACCTTATATATACGTCATAAGTTGCGGGGTAAGGGTACCCCGCAACAACGGGTGAATGCATTCCTCGGTTGCTTTTTTTTCCAACTGAGTTAATTCCTCTTGCGAGAGCTCACCTGAAGCAAACTCATTCCTGGCTTTAACTAAATAAGCCGGCTTGGGAAAACTTCCCACTGTGGTGGTCAGCAACATATCGGGAACTAAGAGTTTAGATTTTGACTTCCACATCTAAGAATCAGATTCAAGCGTAATTATCTTATATATACGTTATAAGTTGCGGGGTAAGGGTACCCCGCAACAACGGGTAACTGCCCCGACTGAAGAGTTGCGGAAAAGGGTACCCCACAAAAATGGTTACACTTGCCAGTTCACAACCAAGAAAGGAATGTTCCTACTCTTTCCACCTCACGTTCAAATCCTTCGCCGCTTTTGCCTCATCTAATCTACTGACTGGAGTGTTATGAGGAGCAGATGTGACTATCTCTGGGTTTTCCTCCACCTCTTTGGCAATCTGAATCATAGCATCTATAAATTCGTCCAAACTCTCCTTGCTTTCTGTCTCAGTTGGTTCGATCATCAAAGCTTCGGAAACGATCAAAGGAAAATAAACTGTGGGTGCATGGAGACCAAAATCCAAAAGCCTCTTGGCGATATCCAGAGTCTTAACCCCCTTGGCTTTTTGATTCACCCCGGAGAGAACAAACTCATGCTGACAGACATCATCATAAGGAAGATGATAATAGGCTTTTAAGCTTTCCTTTAAATAATTTGCGTTAATTATCGCATTTTCACTAACTTCCCTCAAACCCTTTGCACCAATCTGGCGAATGTAAGCATAAGCTTTGACCATCACTCCAAAGTTCCCGAAGAAGCTATGCATTCTTCCGATGGATAAGGGGCGTTTATAATTTAAATAATATTCTTCCACACCTTTTTTATCTATCTTTTTTTCCACCACCGGAACAGGCAAAAATGGAGCTAAATTTTCCTTTACTCCCAACGGACCGGAACCGGGTCCTCCCCCTCCGTGAGGTGTGGAAAATGTCTTATGCAAATTGAAATGAACCACATCAAATCCCATATCACCTGGTCTTGCTATCCCCATCATAGCGTTAAGGTTAGCCCCGTCCATATAAAGTAATGCTCCAGCATCATGCACCATCTGTGAGATCTTTAAAATCTGAGTCTCAAACAGTCCCAGCGTATTGGGATTGGTAAGCATCAAAGCCGCCACCTCTTCATCCATCACCTTTTTCAATTCCTCCACATCTACCAGACCCTTTTGGTTGGATCTGATCTGAATGGTGGAGAAACCAGCGGTAATCACGGAGGCGGGGTTAGTACCATGAGCGGAATCGGGTATTATCACCTTGGATCGGGGTTTTTTGTTTTTTCTATGATAAGCATTGATCATCAAAAGACCGATCAGCTCCCCATGCGCACCTGCCGCCGGTTGCAGGGTGATCTGATCCATACCGGCGATTTCCTTCAAGTATTCCCCCAGCTCAAACATCAGCTTGAGCGCTCCTTGAATGCTATTCTCTGGTTGAAAGGGATGAAGATTAGAAAATCCAGAAAGCCGGGCCAGGGTCTCATTTATTTTGGGATTGTATTTCATGGTGCATGAACCGAGGGGATAAAATCCTTTATCCACGTGATGGTTCATGACCGAAAGCCTAATAAAGTGCCGGGCAACGTCCACCTCACTCACTTCGGGCAGTGCGGGCGGGTTTTCTCTTAACAATTTTTTGGGAATCAGCTCTTCTGTTTTCTTCTCAGGAACATCCACCAAAGGCAGGGAAAAACCCTCTCTTCCTGGTGAAGACCGCTCAAATATCACCTTCTCGCTCATCTATCAAAACTCCTGGGCTGTAACCCGTTTGAATTTCGCCGCTGCAGACTTCTTGCCACCATCCGTTCCATCCGCCTAATCCGTTGACCAGTCCGTTTGATCCGTTGACCCTTTAAGCGCTTTTATCTTATCTTCAACCCAAGCGGTATCCGGCGAATCCGGATGTTGGGTTAGAAATTTTTCATAAAGCTCTATGGCTTTGGTGGTGTCACCAGCTTTTGCGTAACAACCTGGAATAGTAATTTCAGCATCTGCAACCATCTCGCTTTTGGGAAACTTTTGTAAAAAATATTTGAATGCATCCACTGCCTTCAAATATTCTTTCTTTCTCACCTTAAGCCAAGCTAAGCTAAAAAGCGCATCATCAGAATCACCCTTCTCATTCTTAGGATCTATATCCACCACCTTGCCATAATGTAAGCCGGCTTCTTCATACATCCGGCGCCCCTCATATTTCTCTGCCAAGCGGAAAGCCAGCTCCGCATTTTCCGGGTCAGCTTCAAATCTTTTTTTAAGATCATCCAAGGTGTTTTTGCCCAGCAGGTAATCTTGAATGGTCGATACAAATTCCTCTGGCGGCACATACCCATATATCCGGTCGATTTCCTCCCCAGAACTGCTCATAAGTATCACCGTGGGGAAGCCTGCAATTCTGTATCGTTTTCTTAGGACAGTGTCCTTTTTTGCTTCGGCCCTTACAAAAACCATGCTCGTGGCCAGCTCAATAACACTCTGATGCGCAAGAGTTGAATCCTCTAACCTCTCACACCACTTGCACTCGTCGGACCAAAACTCAACAATTATTGGTTGATTTTTCTCTGAAGCAAGCTGGAAAGCCTCCTTTAGTGAAGCCGCCCATTCTATCTCGGGGGGAATCTGCTGAGCACATGAACTTAAAACCACAAGCCCTAAAAACAAAGCTATCCCGCAACGAACAGCGTATCTCATCACTATCCTCCACATTTGTGTTTATGTTTCTTAACCAGAAGTTAAAGATCCTTTACGGTCTGTTCCCTTATGGCTAAACTCTCCTCATATTTGTCTTCCGGGACGTAGATTTTGTATCCCCCCCTTCCTTTGGTGACATATCCTAACCCCTCCTCAAAGAAGCCTCCGGAAGACCTCATATAACAAGGGATGTTGCTGTTTTCCAGAGTCTCTCTGAGAAACTCGGCATAGACCTTATTTCGAGTGCTGTATAAATGAACCAACCCCTCCGGCACCTCCCCATCCAGCTCCTCTACGTCTGCATCCTCCGGAAGTTCCTCTACCAGATCGCATTCACAATCCGGGCATCTTTTTGTCCCCGCGCTGTATTCCGCTTTGCACAAAGGACAATATGGCATAAGCCTCCTCCGAATCCACTTCAAAGTTCAGTTTGCAAAATCCTTGAACATTTTGAGCTCATATATAGTTTAGCAATTGTTCATAATTATTTAGTCGCGTAGCCCCTCCTTTGGCGGGGCAGGCAAGCCATCAAGGCTTGCCTACGCGCCTTAGTAACTTCTTTGATCCATGTTTTTTCCTCAAGCCAGTTTTCTTAATTCATCTACAAATTGATCGATTTCTTCTTTAGTCCTTTTTTCAGTCACGCAGACCAGAAGCTGATTTTTCAATTTTCGATCGAAAAAGTTCAAATCCACCCCGGCAAAGATATTTCTTTTCAAAAGTGATCTTATAATCCTCTTCGAGGGCAAAGAGGTCTCTATCACAAACTCTTTAAAGAAAGGAGCATCATATTTTTTTCTGAAGCCATCGATTTGGGTAATTTGTTCTGCCGCATAGTGGCTTTTTTGCAGACACAACTCCGCCACTTTCCTTATTCCTGATTTTCCCATGATAGAAAGATACACGCAGGCGGAAAGGGCACATAATGCCTGATTGGTGCAAATATTGGAGGTAGCCTTATCCCTCCTGATATGCTGTTCCCTGGTCTGTAGCGTCATGACAAATCCTCTTTTGCCCCTACTATCAGTTGTAGCCGCCACAATCCTCCCCGGCATCCTTCTGATCAGAGACTGCTTGGCGGCAAAATACCCTAAATATGGTCCCCCTAAGTTGAGGTTGCTGCCTAGAACCTGTCCTTCACCCACTGCAATGTCCGCATTATACTCCCCTGGTGTTTTCAAAATCCCCAGGGAGATGGGATCACAAACTAAAACCAAAAGTGCTCCTACCGAATGAACCAAAGGTTCTATCTCACCGACATTTTCTAACAAGCCAAAGAAATTCGGGGTCTGAATAATGACGCAGGCAACTTTGTCAGAGATTTTCCTTTTGACCTCATCCACGTTAATCAAGCCTTCCCCCAAAGGGAGCGTGCTCACCTTCAGTTTAATCGAGCCGCAGTAGGTGTTGATGACCTTTCTGTAATTGGGATTCAAAGATCCTGCCACCAAAACCTCTCCTCTTCTGGTATGGGCATGTGCTAATAAAGCCGCCTCCGCTGTGGCGGAAGCTCCGTCATACATGGAGGCATTTGCCACATCCATGCCGGTCAGCTCACAGATTAAAGATTGAAACTCATAGATGGCTTGAAGCGTCCCCTGACTTACCTCTGCTTGATATGGGGTATAGGCGGTATAATATTCGGATCGGGAGATTATGTGGTCGACTATGGCCGGGATGAAGTGATCGTAAGCTCCCCCACCCAAAAAGCAGATCGTCTGGCTAACGTCCTTATTCTGGCTTGCCATCTTACCTAAAAGTCTTATCAGCTCCAGCTCGGATAAGGGTGGTGGAAGTTTCAATTCATCCTGCAAGCGGATTGAATCGGGGATTGTTTGAACCAAATCGGAGAACTCATCTATCCCGACTTTCTCCAGCATCTCTTTTCGGTTCTGCTCGGTATTGGGTACGTAGCTCATAGATTCAAATAATTTTTGAAGCTTACTACAAGAATACTATACTGGACACTGTTTACTGTTTACTGTTTACTGCCTACTGTTTACTGCCAACTGTCCATCCTCAACCACCCACCAATTTTCTGTAATCCGCTGGTGATAGAAGGGCATCCACCTCCTTTGGATCCTTGATCTTCACTTTGATAATCCATCCCTCTCCATAGGGATCGGAATTGATCAGATTTGATTGGGACTCAAGCTTGGAGTTTATCTCCGTCACCTCTCCGGTGACAGGGGAGAAAAGATCCGACACCGCCTTGACTGCTTCGATCACTCCGAACGGTTTCATCTGCTCCACCTGGGTTCCCACTTCAGGCAACTCCACAAACACCACATCTCCCAGCTCTCTCTGAGCATAATCGGTGATGCCCACCGTGGTTATCTCACCCTCCAACTTTACCCATTCGTGCTCTTTGGTATATTTCAGATCATCTCTGATCTTAACACTTGCTTCCACAACTCCTCCTTTTCTTCGTTATGGATTATGAATTGGCTCAGTTAAATTTAAGCAGATCAAATCAAGCTTTTTCAACCTCCTCAAATTGCTCCTTTAGCATCTCGTCAATTAAAGACGTGGTGAACTGACCGCTTATAAATCTTTTGTCTGATAGAATTTTTTTGTGAAAATCAATGGTGGTGGGAATCCCTTCAATGATAAACTCGTCTAAAGCCCTCCTGGCTTTCAGAATCGCCTCCTCTCTGTTTTTTCCATGGGCTATCAATTTGGCGATCATGGAATCATAATAGGGAGGAATCACATACTTGGCGTAAGCATGAGTATCTACCCTTATTCCATGACCCCCGGGAACATGGAAGCTTTCGATCATTCCCGGAGCAGGAAGAAAATTCTTCTGAGGATTCTCGGCATTAATTCTGCATTCGATGGCATGCCCTTTCAGGTGAATGTCATCCTGGGAAAGTCTGAGCTTCTCCCCGCAGGCTAATCGGATCTGCTCCTTGATCAGATCCACATCCGTGACCTCCTCGGTGACCGGGTGTTCCACCTGGATGCGGGTGTTCATCTCCATGAAGTAAAAGTTTTTGTTCTGATCAACAAGAAATTCCACGGTGCCAGCACTTTGGTAGTTAACGCTTTTGGCACCCTTTACCGCCACATCTCCCATTTTCTTTCTCAGTCCTTCATCCACCACCGGCGAGGGGGACTCTTCCAGGAGCTTCTGGTGTCGTCTTTGCAAGGAACAATCTCTTTCTCCCAGATGAATCACATTTCCAAAGCTATCCCCCAGTACCTGAATTTCGATGTGTCGGGAATCGGGAATATACTTTTCTATGTAAACCTCTGGGTTTCCAAAGGCGGATTCTGCCTCTAATTTTGCCATTCCGAATCCCTTCTTCAGCTCAGCTTCGTTTGTGGCTATCCTCATTCCTTTGCCTCCACCTCCGAATGAAGCCTTAATAATCACCGGGAATCCGATACTATAACATAGACTGAGCGCCATCTTCTCCGATTCCACCACCCCATCACTTCCTGGTATGACGGAAACACCAGCGTCTCTCATGGTCTTTTTGGCAAGAGCCTTATCTCCCAAAAGCCTTATGGTCTCAGATTGGGGACCGATGAACTTTATGTCACACGATTCACATATCTCAGCAAAATCGGGATTTTCTGCTAAAAATCCATATCCGGGATGGATGGCATCGGCGTTGGTCACTTCGGCCGCGCTGATTATTCTTTTGGGGTCTAGGTAGCTTTCCTGGGATTTGGCAGGACCTATGCAGACGTCTTCATCTGCAAAGCGAACATGTAGGGATGGGGTATCTGCTTCGGAGAAGACCGCCACCGTGGCTATCTCTAGCTCTTTGCAAGCCCGAATGATACGTAGGGCGATCTCCCCCCGATTGGCAACCAGTATTTTCTTAAACAAGAGATCTCCCAACTAATTCTTTCAATTAGAGCCAAAGTAAAAAAATTCAACACCACCCCCCAACGAAGACTTATCTATTCTTCCCCCTTCTGTGTAGTTTTTTCAAACTCTTGCCATCCTCTGTCTGAGGCGCCGACAATTCCCTTAACTCTGAGCTCAAAATCATCCGAATTGGTGGCTTGAGCCAAAGCTTCCTCATAGGAGATCATGCCCCGTTTGTATATATCCATGATGGACTGATCAAAAGACTGCATGCCATACTGAATAGCTCCGCTTTCAATCATTTCCAGGATCAAAGACGTTTTCAAGGGATCAACAATATACTCTTTGATCGCACCCGTGGTAACCAGCACCTCCACCGCAGGCACCCGCCCTGGAGCATCACATCGGGGCAGAAGTCTTTGGCAAATTATCGCCTTTAAAGTTGCAGATAAAAGAAGCCTGATCTGCTGATGCTGATGAGGCGGGAAAAATGAGATGATACGGTTTATCGTCTCCACCGCGTTCAACGTATGCAAAGTGGTCAAAACCAGGTGTCCGGTGTCGGCGGCCGTAAGAGCTATGGACATGGTCTCTAAGTCCCTTATCTCTCCAATGAGGATAACGTCTGGGTCCTGACGGAAAGCATGTCGCAGGGCGGTAACAAAAGACTCAGTATCTCCCCCCTTCTCCCTCTGGGCAATTATGCTTTTCTTATTGCGATGTATATACTCTATGGGATCCTCAATGGTCAAAATGTTTTCTGGGCGCGTGGAGTTGATATGATCTATCATAGCCGCTAAAGTGGTGGACTTTCCACTTCCAGTGGTGCCAGTGAGAATGATCAACCCCCGTCGGTTATCTGCCAGTTTTCTCAAGACCGGCGGAAGATTCAACTCCTCAAAGGAAGGTATGATGGTATTCACCGCTCTTATAGCAACTCCTATCGTGCCTCTCTGCCTGTAAAAATTGATTCGAAAGCGTCCCATCTTGGAGACGCTCAAAGCAAGATCTAATTCATTCCTTTGGAAAAATCTCTTTTTCTGCTCCTCGGTGAGAATCTGACCCATGATCTCTTCCATGTTTTGCGGCGTTATCTGCTCTTCGGCGATCGGACGAAGCCCACCATCAATGCGTAAGGTGGGCTTAAGCCCAATCCTGAGATGCAGATCCGAAGCTTTGGTAGAAAGCATCTCTTCCAACATCTGCTTTAACTTCATGATCACCCCTCCTTTTATTTAAAACCTGTTTTGATCGAACTTCCCACACAGAAAAATAGACCCATTGGTTTAATCCGCTTAATCCGTTGACCGCAAAATCTCAGTTGGGCCAAATGACCGTTGACCGCTTTCTAACCCTAACTTCGGTTAAAATGAACCGAGTCTTGAGATTTGAGTATCGAGAATTGAGTTTTAACTCAAATCTCAAGACTCAAGTCTAAAATCTCAAATCTGACCTAAGCCGGCTCGATCAAAAACAGAGTCTGTCCAAATTCCACTGGTTTGCCATTTTCCACCAGAATTTTAGCCACCCGACCCGCCACCTCCGATTCTATCTCGTTCATCAACTTCATAGCTTCGATGATACAGACCATCTGCCCCACCACTATCTGTTGATTCGATTCCACATAAGGTTTAGCGTCGGGAGCCGGCGCCCGATAGAAAGTTCCCACCATGGGAGATTTTATGGGAACTAAATGGTCGGTATCCTCCACCACTGTCTTTGTCGGCTCCTGGGCAGGTGCATGGGGTAAAACAGACAAAGCCGCGACTGTTTCAGTCTTCGGTTCTACTGTTATATTGGTCGTTGGGTTCTCCGAAGCAGGAACATTCGACTCCTTGGGCTTTTTGGATATTCTCACCTTCTGCCCCCAACTCGACACCTCCAGTTCACCAATATTTGACTCTTCCACCAGCTTGATTAATTTTCTGATCTTCGATACCCACATAACTATCCCCTCCGTTCTGAGGGTTTAAGTATGGGATGTAAATTACGACTATAAAATTTTTGCCACATCCTGAGCATTTCACTCAAAGTACATTTGGACAATATTAAATAAAGTTTATTTCTAAATGTGTTGCTATAGCTCAATTAAGTTTCTCTCTGATGTGGTCAAGACTTCACGTCCTCTTTGGGTGATCAAAACGTCATCCTCTATTCGTACCCCTCCCCAGTTGGGGATATAGATTCCCGGCTCGATGGTTATCACCATTCCCAATTCCAAAAGTTGCTGATTTGTGGGATTTACAGCCGGATTATCATGTATCAAAATCCCGATCCCATGCCCTAAGCCATGACCAAAATATTTCCCGAACCCTGCTTTCTTGATCACCTCTCTGGCGATCTTATCCAGATCACACGCCTTCATTTTAGGCTTAGCTTTGCTGATGGCACGTCTCTGAGCCTTTAAGACTAAATTATACACCTCCTTTTGTCTTTTGTTTGCTTTTCCCACCACTACTGTTCTGGTCAGATCTGCGGTATAACCATCGAAGACGGCACCGAAATCCATGGTCACAAACTCGTTTTTACCAATTTTTTTGCCGGATGCTACTCCATGCGGTAGTGCAGATCTTTTGCCTGAAGCCACGATGGTTTCATAATAGGGAGTGACGGAACCATATCTTTTCATTCTGTATTCAATCTCCGCAGAGATATCCAGCTCCCTTACTCCGGGTTTGATAAGACCAAGAATCTCAGAGAAAACCCGATCGGTAATTTTTATAGCTTTTTTTATCCTCTCGATCTCGTTTTTGTCCTTTTTTATTATAAGAGCTTCTACCATTTTTTCCGTAGGAACTAAAATACAATCAGGCAAAAGGACCTTGAGTCTTTGGTAAGTTTTGCAGTTTAAGTGATCTGCCTCAAAACCCATTTTTATCCTTTTGGATTTGAGTTGAGGTAAATTTGAAAGTGAGGAGATAAGATCTCTTTCGGCGATCATAACTTTCATATGTTTGACCTGCTTTTTCACCTGTTCCTTGTAACGAAAGTCGGTGAGGAAAATAGAGCTTTCAGCGGAGATCAGAATCATTCCGTTGGTGCCGCTGTATCCGGAAAGATACCTGACGTGGGGCAGGAAAGTGACCAGCAAAAGATCCAGATTCTCTTTTACCAAAATTCTTTGTAACCTTTTGATTCGATTTTTCATGAAAGAGTTCCCTTAGATTTTATTCCCCTTTTTGTGGCCAGATGAGCTTCCAACTCAGATATCCTCTTTTCCATTTGCTGATCTGAGGGATTTCTCATTTGTATCTTTTTGTAAATTTCTAAAGCCATCGAGATGTATCCCTGCTTGGCATAAACCTCAGCCATGCTTTTGGTCTCAAAGAAAATTCTTTTTTTCTTTTCGGACTCGCTTAAAGTAAGAGAAACCCTTTCCTTTTTTCCATTCAAATTGAAGCTGTCACGATTTTCGGCAGTTGGTGATTCCAAAGAGCTCCTCCCTCCAAACGCCCCCTGATTTTCCTGATCTTAAAAACGATAATATCTCAAACTCTGTGTGTCAAGGGAAATTTCCATACAGGTGTGATGAGAGACCAAATAAAAACATCGCAGAGATGTTCTTTTAAAACACAATATAAATTCGGCGGGCATGGATGCCCGCCCTACTAAGGAATAGGGTTACACTCGGTAGGCGGAGCTTCCAGCTCCGCATTAAAAACAAAAGAGTTGAATACCTACAAAATTTTCTGGCTGGCTGAAATGGGAATTAATAAACAAGAAAATGATATTATTCCCTTTATGGTAGTCGCAGATGAATTTTCCAAAAACATATTATGAGTTTACGCACCTGCATAACGGTTGGTTATCTTGGTGATGATGTTTTTAGTCGACCTTCCCGGAATCTGTTTTACTCTGATCACGCGGCCTCCAGAGGATTCCACGATATCCTTTCCCACAATTTTATCTTTTCTATAATCACCGCCTTTTACTAAAACATCAGGGACCAAACTGGCGATAAGTCTGTGGGGCGTTTCCTCATCGAAGGTCAGAACATAATCCACCATCTCCAGCGAAGCCACTATCTCTGCACGATCATTTTGCGAAAGGATCGGCCTTCTCTCTCCCTTAATCTTGCGCACCGAAGAGTCGCTG
Source organism: uncultured Ignavibacteria bacterium (assembly GCA_964403165.1). GTDB lineage: Bacteria > Zixibacteria > MSB-5A5 > MSB-5A5 > SM1-73 > SM23-73-3. The sequence continues at coordinate 43,635 of CAYOFL010000004.1, read as the reverse complement.
TTGAGTCCCACAATCAGCACATCACCGAAGGATCTGGCTTTTCTCAAACATTCGATATGCCCTCGATGAAGGATGTCAAAACACCCGTTGGTGAAAACCACTCTCCGACCTTGTCTTTTTAGCTTATTCCTTATTTTGACAAGCTGTTTTAGGCTTTTAATTTTTTTATGTTTCATTATTTATTCAGTAAGGGAATAACCGTTACAAGTTTTTCTTGTGAGTGTGAGCGGTTGAATTGATGAAATCTTCAAGATCTTTAATCAACTCCATCTTAGTCACCTGAGCGGTACCGATCTCACCCACCACCAATCCTGCCGCATGATTTGAAATCAAAGTTGCTTCTTTATAGTTCGCTTTTGCCGCAACCGCACAGGTAAATGCGGAGATCACAGTATCCCCCGCCCCGGTCACATCATAAACTTTCTTACCTCTGGTAGGAAAATGGGTTAAGGTTCGGTCTGCCTCAAATAATGACATCCCCCTTTCACCCCGGGTGATAAGCAAAGCCCCCACCTTCAATCTTTCCAAAAGTCCCCAGCCCACCTCCTTAAGGATGATATCGTTTCTTATTCTTTTGCCATACACGAATCCAGCTTCATGGTGGTTGGGCGTAATTAAAGAGACGTATTTGTAATTCATAAAATGGGTATCCTTGGGATCTACCGCGATGAAAACATCATTCTGCTTGCATGATTCTATCAGTTCAGACAAAAGCTTGTAGGTAATCACTCCCTTGCCATAGTCGGAGATGATTATACCAGAGATGTCCGACATTTTCTTTCTCACAAAGCTTATGATTTCCTGGGTTAACTTATCTAAAATCTCTTCGGTATTTTCTCTGTCTGCTCGCACCACCTGTTGATTGTGCGCGATCACCCGGGTCTTTATGGTGGTCATTCGGGAGCTCTCTTTAAAAATCCCCTCACTTTTTATTTGCACCTCTCTTAAAGCCCTCATCATCCTTTCGGCGCTCCTGTCATCTCCGACAACCCCCACCAGAATTGGTTCATCTCCCATTGTTTTAACATTCAAAGCCACATTAGCGGCGCCCCCCAATTTGATCGATTCCTTTGTAATCTCCACCACTGGCACCGGAGCTTCAGGAGATATTCGAGTTACGTTCCCCCACAGATATTCATCTAACATCACATCTCCCAAAACCAAAATTTTGTGTCCACCCCAACTGGAAAATATCTTGTCGAATCTTTCTTTCGATATTTTTTCCAAGCTACCTCCAATTGAACTTTTGAACTTTATTTTAACCAGATTGAAATTCCAAGCCTCACATTATCAGGTCCTTTTGTGGATATAAGCTCCCATCCAGGTGTCCGTTCGTTTTTATGAAATTTGACCAAGCATCTGCCTACTGAGATCCCGATAATCCCACCCCAGAACACATCCGATAGAAAATGAACATTGTTGTTCACCCTGGCCAATGAGACCACCAGAGCGAAACTGTAAGAGATCATTCTTACCAGCCAACTTCGATATTGTTCCGCCACCACTGAACTCAAAGCAAAGGCGGTGGTGGCATGACCGGACGGAAACGAAAGAGAATAAATCGGAGGAGGTGATTTCAAGGGATCGAAATGAAACGCCCCCTGGTTTCCAAAAGGTCTGGACCTACCTATCAAATGTTTCAAACCTGTGGTTATACCTTCAGCTAAAGCCACCGATTCCAGACACAAAAGTGCAGTCTCTTTTGCTTTTCGATCATGAAAAATAAGACCGGAGAAATACAATCCGCCAATGGTTAAATTGGTCACCCGCTTAGTGTATTTATCTGTCCATTCAGAGACCTGATCGGTGGTGTGGGTTCTGTTATTTTGCACGGACTTTTGAAAGTCTGTGTCCGTAAGCATCATGGCGAAGGTGTTCACCGATAAAGTAGCAAAGAGAACAAGATCATCCTGTTTCCAGTGTAAAGGTGAGGTTATAACATGTTTGGTATCTCTATAAAGATACTTAACCAAGCCATCCAGAGATTCAATCTCATCTGGATCTGATTCAGCCAAACTCGGCATGGGCATATAACTGCAGATAATAAAAATAATCAAAACAATCTGGTTTGCCCTCCAACCAGAAAATAACTTGCGGGCAAAACATCTTCGAACAAACTTTTGAGCAACAAAGTTTTCCCTTGACATCAGGTGTTAATATATTAAAATGGTTTGAAAATGCAAGAACAATGAAACTTAAAAGGAGAAAACCATGGAGGCAAAACAGCGTAAACTTAATGTGGAACTGGGAGAAAAAGAATCAGAGGGTATCTATTCCAATTTAGCCTTGATCTCCCATTCCCCTTCGGAGTTTATCATAGACTTCGCCCGGATCATGCCCGGAGTGCAGAAGACCAGGGTTTATGCTCGTATCGTCATGACCCCGGCTCACGCTAAATTGCTTTACGATGCGCTGGGAGCGAACATAAAAAAGTTCGAAGGCCAGTTCGGAGCGATCAAAATTTTTGGCAAAGAGGAAAGGGAAAAGGGAATCGGCTTCCAGGCTCAAAAGGGAGAATAAAAGTTAGTCAACGGTCATTTGACTCAACTGAGATTGAACGGATGAAATGGATAGGATCCGTTTAACTTTATGCACTTCACCCACCCTCTTCTTGATCTACCGGATACGGCGCATTCTACATTTCCAAATTCGGAGGAAAGTTAAGTGAACAAAAAACCTATCGGTAGCTTCACCTTTGTTTTGCACTCACATCTTCCATACGTGATCGCCCATGGGAAATGGCCACATGGAATGGACTGGTTGAATGAGGCTTCCGCGGAGACATACATTCCTTTGCTGAACGTGCTAAACGAGCTGGTGGAGGAAGGATATTCGCCCAAGCTTACCCTTGGAATCTCACCGGTTCTTTGCGAGCAACTGACAGACGATTCCTTCAAACGGGAGTTCTCATCCTATCTGGAGGACAAAATCGTTGCCGCAGAAAAAGACATCCAAGAATTCTCCAAGCACAAAAGGAAGCTCTTGCTAAAATTGGCGCACATGTGGAAAGATTATTATATCAAGATTAAATTAGATTTTGAAACTAAATACCAACGAGATATTGTCCATCAATTCAGAAAACTGCAGGATGACGGACATATCGAGATCATGACCTGTGCCGCCACCCATGGGTATCTTCCTCTTTTGTCGCAGGACACCTCGGTTCAGGCACAGATAAAGCAGGCGGTGCAAAGCTACACTGACTTCTTCGGTAAGCCTCCCCGGGGAATCTGGCTTCCCGAATCTGCCTATCGACCCAGATACAAATGGGCTCCACCGGTGGAGACCAGCCTGGGAAGGAAAAGTTATCTAAGAAAGGGAATAGAGGAATTTTTAAGTGAGAACAATATAGATTATTTCATCATTGATAGTGCTCTGCTCAAAGGCGGAAAGGCAATCGGAGTCTATATGGATAGATTCGATGCTTTAAAAACTCTGTGGGGACAATTTGAGAAAGAATATGCTCCTCGAGAAGAGCAGATTGATAAAACTCCAAGAGAGGTTTACTTAGTCGGCACGGAGGGGGAAAAGCCGGTGGCGATCTTCACCCGGGATCCAGATACAGGTCTGCAGGTGTGGAGCGGAGAGTGGGGTTATCCCGGAGATGGAAATTATTTGGACTTCCACAAAAAACATTTTCCCGGAGGTCACAGGTATTGGAAGATAACCTCTGCTAAAAGCGATTTAGCCGACAAATGGGAATATTTTCCAGAAGATGCCCAAAAGAGGGTCCCTGAGAATGCCGCCCACTTTAAAGAATTGATAAAAAAACTGTTGACCGAATATCACAAAAGAACCAAGAAGCAAGGTATCGTATGTGCGCCTTATGATGCCGAGCTTTTCGGGCACTGGTGGTTTGAGGGCACGCAGTTTTTGAAACTGGTTTTGAAATACGTTTCAGACGATCCGGAAATTGAGCTAACCACTTGCAGTAATTTCTTGGATGAGGCAAAGCCCACTCAGGTGATTTCGATTCCAGAAGGTTCATGGGGAGAGGGTGGATACCACTATATCTGGCTGAACCAATGGACCCAGTGGACCTGGAAGCATATCTATGAAGATGAAGTAAGAATGCAAAAGTTGGGGCAGGAGTTCGGCGAAACCAAAGATGAAGATTTGATTAAGATTTTAAAGCAACTTGCCCGTGAACTTCTCCTGCTTCAGGCATCGGACTGGCAGTTTCTCATCTCTACCTGGAGCGCAAGGGACTATGCTGAACTGCGATTATCGGAACATCACCAGAACTTTGTCAGATTGGCTGAGATGGCGGAAAAGTATGGACGTGGCGAATGGGTGGACCCAGGCGAATGGGCATTTTTAGGAGATGTCGAAGCCAGAGACAATCTATTCAAAGACGTGAACTATAAATGGTTCGGTAAACTTGAATTCCCGCCACGATAGATAATTCAACTCTGCACCTGAATGACCAGAACCTAACTTAAGTTAGGTTCTGGTCATTCTAAAGCTAAACCCTTCTTTCGTGGTAGCTAACAAGATCAACGGATAAAACGGTCAGCGGATTAAACGGATGGAACGGATATGATAGTGTAGCGGAGACCTTCAGGTCTCCATAATTAGATCAACGGATTAACCGGATGAAACGAATATGGAAGCCGCAGGACGGATATGATCGTACGACCTATCCGACAAGCTTGCTGGAGTGTTCCGCTTTAGCGGAACATCGGTCAAGTTAAAACTTGACACTCCAGAGTTTTTTTGTATATATTAACAACAAGTCAACTTAATCAAGGAGGTAGAACATGGTAAAAAGCAAAACGTGTTTCTGGTTGATTTTTGTATTGGCGTTGGGAATCTGTGCCTCTGCTTGGGCTTCAGATAAAAGCACCCCGTTGAAAGACAAAATAAACTGGATGAAGGGTTCACTCTTCCTCCAGAAGGAGGGAAAGACACCCTTACCACCTTATCTTTTGCATTCTGAGAGGACACAAAGATTGTCTCAAGTAGCCAACGGGACCGGAGCAATTTCTGGTTACGTTACCCAAGCCGCAGGCGGCGCTGGCATCGAGGGGATCGAAATTATCGCTGAACAGATGACCTGCCCTTCATATAGTGACACAGCTTATAGCAATACCAGCGGCGATTATGTCATCGATGGTCTTCCCCCTGGAAATTATGAGGTTCAGACTAACAATGGGTATCCGCTTGATTCTATCTTCGTGGATGTTTACTGGGACAATAAGTTAAATGAGGAAGATGCAGATACAGTTCCAGTAGCCTCAGATGATACCACAGAAAATATCAATTTCAGCCTTCGGGTGGGAGGAAAAATCACCGGGACGGTGACATTGCCTGGAGCATCTACTGGTATAGTAATAATGTCTACTGTCGACAGCTCAGGGAATTGCTACTATGGTCCTACTTACTACATGGGAAGCCCTGCGCTTTATGTCATCAAAAGGCTGCCCACCGGAACTTACAAGGTGAAAACCTATAATTTTATGGGTTGTATCGATGTTTATTACGATGACAAGTTAAGCCGGGCAAGTGCAGATCCAGTTCCAGTGACAGAGGGAGCTACCACCTCACCTGTCGATTTTACCTTAAGTTTGGGTGGGACCATCGAGGGAAACATTTCCAGCGCTAGTAAGGGACCTTTAGAGGGAATCGATGTATGGGGGAGTTATGCCTCTGATCCTGAATGGTACAGCATTGGCTCAACCGACGAATATGGAGATTACATGCTGACGGGACTTCGTAGCGGCTACTGGAAGATTCTTGCTTATGGAGATAACACCTACGCTTTTGAGTGGTATAATGACAAAAACACTTGGGCTGATGCAGATTCTCAATTAGTCAATGCTCCCGGCACAATCTCTGGTGAGGATTTCGCCTTAGAAGATGGTGGTTCTATAAGCGGGCATGTTTATAGCTCAGAAAAAGGTCCGCTCTCCGGTTGTGAGGTGGTTGCATATGAAAGCTCTTCTTATCTGCAATATGTGTGGATTTCAGCAAAAGGTAATACCACCATTACTGACGGAAGCTACCAGATAACCGGTCTGCGCACCGGAGATTACTATGTTGTAGCCATGACCGAATGCGATATGATGTGGTATCATAATCAGACCACACCAGAGCAGGCAGATTTAGTTCATGTGACCATGCCCAATGATACATCCGGCATAGATTTCAATTTACCTTCTGCCGTTGAAGACGAGACGGATCAGACCAGCCAAAGACCGACTGAATTTGAGCTTAGCCAGAACTATCCCAATCCGTTTAACCCGGGAACCGAAATCGAATACACCCTCCAGAAGCCGGCATACGTGACCCTTCAGATTTATAATCTTTTGGGACAAAAGGTCAAAACATTGGTAAATGAATACCAACCTTTCGGTTCTCATCATATCGTCTGGGATGGAAAAAATGAACAGGGAAAGAAAGTCACCAGTGGAGTATATTTCTATAGATTGAAGGTCAATGAGCTTTCAGAGACAAAGAGAATGGTGCTGTTGAAATAGGTCAGCGGATTGAACGGATTAGACGGTCAACGGATTGAACGGATTGAACGGATAAAGAGTTGGGCAGGAGCTAAAATCTCCTGCCCTTTTTATTAATCTATCTTCAGGAGAAAAGTGTAGCGGAGACCTTCAGGTCTCCATAATTTAGTCAATGGATTAAGCGGATGGAATGGATATAGAAGTAGTTGGTCGGATATGCCTGCCAGCCATGGGTCATAAGACCTATCCGACAGACTTACCGAAGGACACCGTTCCCGATGGGATAAATCCCTCCAGCACTTCGGAGATTACCTCGAATCGTCCAAAGGATGGCATCAGATAAACTCCATCCACCATTCCTTTTGCCTCCTTTAAAATCTCTTTTGCCACTGAAGTTCCTACCTGTGCGCTATCCTTTCCGGCTTTCCTCATTTTCTCTCTGAGCTTTTCAGGGACATTCATCCCTGGCACCTCATAATGCAAAAACTCGGCGTGCTTGTAGCTTCTCAAGGGAAGAACGCCCAAGAATATAGGAATTTTTACATGAGAGACCTTTTGTAAAAACTGCTCTAAGATTTTGAGATCATACAGAGGCTGGGTGAAGGCAAAATCAGCGCCAGCTTCTACTTTCTTTTTAAATCGATCTATCTCTCTTTCTAAATCGTCCGCATTAGGATTTACAGCCACCCCTACACAGAAAAAGGTGGGTGAACCAATAGAATTGCCCGCCCAGTCAGTTCCCTGATTCAATTTGTTCACGATCTTAACCAAACCTATGGAATCCACGTCATATACTGCAGTTGCCTGGGGATAGTCGCCTAAAACCGGAGGATCGCCGGTTACAGCCAATATGTTGTGAATGCCCAGAGCATGAATTCCCAAAAGATCCGATTGAAGACCCATCAGGTTTCTGTCTCTACAGGTAAGATGGAGGATGGTTTCTACTCCTATCTTTTGTTTTACCAGAGAAGCCAAAGATACACAACTCATCCTCACCCTTGCCATGGGACTGTCGGCAATATTTATTGCATCCACACCAATCTGTTTTAATTTCTCCACATTCTTAAGTATTTTTTCAGTGTTGGTCCCTTTGGGAGGATCTACCTCTACCGAAACAAGAAACTCTTTTCCCAGCTTTGAGGAAAACTTTGAGGTTTGCTCTTTTTCCTTTTTTGGAGGTTCTTCTTTCTTTATCCTCTCTTCAACTGTTACGCTGACCTTTCTATCCGTAATCGTCTCTGCGTGGATGTTTTTAAGCATCACAGATAAAGCTAAAATATACTCCGGAGTTGTTCCACAACAGCCACCGATGATGTTTGCTCCGCTCTTTATATATTCTTTGGCATATTGGGCGAAATATTCCGGCGAGGAGAGATAGATGAATCTTCCATCCACATAACGGGGAACCCCGGCATTAGGCTGAACCGATATCATCCTGTTGGTGGCTTTGCGCAGACGGAAAACCACATCCAGCATCTTCTGGGGACCTACACTGCAGTTTGCTCCGATTATTTCGACCCCCATCTGACTCAGCTTGGTTGCCACCTCCTCAGGGGAATAGCCCATGAAGGTCTTTCCATCTTCATCAAAAGTCATGGAAGCCATTATGGGAAGCTGACAGATGTTCCTTATAGCTGCAACCGTCTGCTTTATCTCCAGAAGATCAGAAAACGTCTCCACTATGAACAGATCCACCCCTCCCTCAAGCAAAGCTTCAGCCTGTCTCTGGAAAACATCAAAAGCCTCTTTCTCTGAGAGCTCACCTAAAGGAGCCAAAGGTTTACCCAGAGGTCCTATGGATCCGGCAACAAACACGTCCTTCCCTTCAATCTCTCTTGCCTCTCTTGCGATCTTGACCCCTTTGAGATTTATCTCCCTTATCTTATCTTCCAACCCAAAATTCTTCAACCTTACCTGATTTGCACCAAAGGTGTTGGTCTCGACTATCTCTGCTCCGGCTTTGATGTAGTCCCGGTGCACGTCCAGCACGATCTTTGGATTGGAGATATTCTGTTCATCAAAGGAACGTTCGTAGGAAACACCCCTCATATATAGAAGAGTCCCCATTGCTCCATCGCAGAGCATAGTCCCTCTTTGCAGTCTCTCTAAGAACGGATCAGACATTAAACTTTCGCCTTCAATATGAAATTCCTGTCTTACTCTGGATTATAGACTTTAGGTTTGAGACTTTAGATTTGGGACTTGAGATTTTAGTTTTTAAACTTTAAACCTTAAACTTTAAACTTTAAACGCCTTTACGCCTTTTCCAGTCTTTCCTTATATAGAGGGAATTTCTGGCACAATTCCAAGACTTCCCCTTTTACCTGGGCGTAGACTTCCTCGTTCCCTAAATTGGATATAACCTTATCGATTAAGATAGCGATCTTCTCCATCTCCGACTCTTTCATCCCTCTGGTAGTCAAAGCTGGTGTGCCCATGCGAATGCCTGAGGTGATGAAGGGTTTCTGAGGATCGAATGG
>CAYOFL010000004.1:12197-34687 GCA_964403165.1 uncultured Ignavibacteria bacterium | reverse complement strand
CACGGTGTTTTTGTTAACGGTAATTCCTGCCATCTCTAATGCCTCCTCCGCCACTTTTCCGGTAAGATTTTTTTCGATTAAGCTAATCAACATCAGATGCGTATCGGTTCCGCCGGAGACTACGTGATAGCCCAGCTTTGCTATGGCGGCTGCCAGCGCCTTTGCATTTTTTACAATCTGACGTTGATATTCTTTAAAGGACGGCTCCATAGCTTCCTTGAATGCCACAGCTTTAGCCGCGATCACGTGCATCAAGGGTCCTCCCTGAATCCCAGGCATCACCTCCCGATCCAGATCCTTTGCGTACTTCTTCTTACACATGATCATTCCACCACGAGGACCCCTTAGTGTCTTGTGTGTGGTGGTGGTTACGAAATCAGCATATGGAATGGGCGACTGATGTATTCCTGCCACGATTAAACCGGCGATGTGAGCAATATCCACCATCAGATATGCTCCCACCTCATCTGCTACCTCCCGGAATTTTTTAAAATCCAACTCACGCGGATATGCAGATGCACCAGCCACGATCATCTTAGGATTGGCTTCGATGGCGATCTTTTTTAGCTCCTCATAATCAATTACCTCTGTCTGTTTGTTCACCCCATAAGTCACAACGTTGAAGAATTTACCTGAGAAATTTATCGGGTGCCCATGAGTAAGATGACCTCCATGAGAAAGATTCATGCCCAAAAGGGTGTCGCCCGGTTTAAGCACGGAAAAATAAACCGCCATGTTAGCCTGCGAACCGGAGTGGGGCTGAACGTTGACGTGTTCACAGCCAAAAAGCTCCTTGGCTCGATCCCGGGCTAAATTCTCTGCAATATCCATAAACTCACAGCCACCATAATATCTTTTCCCCGGATAGCCCTCGGAGTATTTGTTGGTCATCACCGATCCTGCGGCTTCCATCACCGCCTCCGAAACGAAATTCTCCGAGGCGATAAGCTCTAAACCATCAGCCTGCCTTTTCGTTTCGCCAAAGATGACGTTGTGTATATCTGGATCGACTTCTTTTAACTTGCTCATTTTTTTTGCTCCTCTTCTCTTTCAATATTTCGACAGATTGTCTTAAGCTGGTTACAAAATAACAGCATTCTATGTTAATCAAACATGTAAGGGCGATGCTCTGCCATCGCCCCCCCCGATTCGGGCGGACACAGAGGTCCGCCCCTACGACTGGTAACTGTTAATCTTTTCCACTCTTGGTATGTGTCTACCTCCTTCAAAATCAGTAGTCAGCCACACATCCAAAATCTTTTTGGCCACCTCTTCCGAAACGAATTTGGAGGCCAAGGCAAGCACGTTAGCATTATTATGCGCCTTTGTTAGCATCGCCATCTCTTCATTCAAGCACAAGGCTGACCGGACCCCCTTGACTTTGTTGGCAGCGATATTCATCCCATTGCCCGTCCAACAAAAGGTGATTCCAAAATCGGATTCACCTTTTGCAACCGATTCTGCCACCTTAAAGCCGAAATCAGGATAATCCACAGCCTCAGTGGAGTCGGTGCCAAAGTCAGTCACTTCATGCCCCAGTTCAGTTAAGTACTTTTTTATCTTTTCTTTCAGTTCAAAACCTCTATGGTCAGCTCCAAGTGAAATTTTCATTTCTATATCCTTTCGTATCTCTTCTATTTTGACTAAATCACAGGTAAAATATTTCAGTTTCTCCCTTCAGTAAGAAAGGGAGCGATTGCAGGCATCTTAACGATTACACTGCTTCAAAAATTCCTTGCCCCTTGACCCATGACCCTTGACCCTATAGATTCGCTTTGCTCACTACAAGTCTTAGCATATGGCTGCTCCCAAAGCCATGGAGTAAAGCTTGGTTTGAGCGGAATCAGAGCGGGAAAGGAGAACGATAGGCGCTCCCGCTCCCGCCACCAATCCACCCACCTTGGCATTAGCTAAGTAAATTAGCGACTTAACGAATATGTTTCCAGCGGCTATGTCCGGCACCAAAAATATATCCGTGTCTCCAGCCACGGGCGAGACTATTCCTTTCATCCGCGCCGCTTCAAGGTTGACGGCCGCGTCGAATGCGATTGGCCCATCGATGATTACGTCTTTGATGTCACCTCTTTCCCCCATCTTCACCAAACCAGCCGCATCCACGGTCTCCTGCATATCCGGATTAACCAGCTCCACAGCCGCCAGACATGAGACCTTTGGCTTTTCTACTCCTAGCCTCTTTGCCATCTCCACTGCATTGTTTAAAATATCTGCCTTCTGTTTGATATCAGGCTTTATGTTCATTCCCCCATCGGTCACTAACATCAGCTTGGGATATGTCGCAACCTCCATCACGGCAACATGGCTCAAAAAGGCACCGGTGCGAAGTCCACTCTCCTTATCCAGAACAGCTTTAAGCAAAGTGGGGGTATTCACTTTACCCTTCATCAACATCTCTGCCTTTCCCTGCTTGACTGTTTCCACTGCTACCCTGGCGGTGAGTTCAGAGTCTGGCACATTGACGATCTCCACCTGACTCAAATCAAGGTTCTTCTTCTTGCATAACTCTGTGATCTTAGCCTGGTCGCCGATGAGCACAGCGGAGATGATATTTTGTTCTGTTGCCTGCTTCACCGCTTCGATTATCTCCTCCCCTTCTGCCGAAGCGATGGCTAATTTTTTCCTCTCTTTTTTCTTGACTGTTGAAATCAACTGATCAAAACTTATGATTTTTTCCTCAGACATTTTTCCCTCTGAGCAAAAACTATTGCTTTTACCTCACCCCCCTATATCCCCTTCAGGGTGTCCTTCGATCCCGAAGATCTCAGGATCGAGGGAAATCCCTTCAGGGTGAACCCCTCTCCATTTCATGGAGAGGGGGACAGGGGGAGAGGTCTTTTCCATTCGAATCTATTCGGACACTTGACCGCTATCTCTTAACATCCAGCAAAACATCATCTACGTTAGGGTGGGGGTTGCACCCCCACCCTTTAATTGCGGTCAGACGACCCCACCCGTACGGGCGCTCGCCCGTCTGGGCGGATAGGGGCTCGTCCTGCACTTCGTCTCCCGCCAAAGGCGGGATGTCGAAGGAAAGGCTCGCCCTGAAGGGTACAACCCCTATCCGATCTCTATATTTGTAGGTTTACAAGGTGGCACCAAAATCCTTCTTGAAAGCTTCTGCCAATTTTGCTCCCCAATTATCCAGAGGTTCCAACCTCCCGAAGAAGAATCTGAGCACCGGAGGTTCCTCCACAAATTTCAATCCCTTGATTTTATCCCGGTGCTGGTATAACCATTTCAATCTGTCAACCACATATTCGATGTGAGACATGGTATAGACTCTTCTGGGAACTGCCAGCCGGGCCAGCTCCAGATCGGAGTATACTTCATTTCCGTCCTGATCCCGGTCCATTGAAATGGTGCCTCTCTCCATGCACCTCACACCGGATGCGATATAAATGGCCGCTGCCAGCGCTCCGGCAGGATACTGGGATTGGGGCATATCCGGTAAAAACATTTTGGCATCTACGTGGCAGGCTAAACCGCCTGCTGGTGTGACCACGGGAATCTTTTCTTCGACACACCTTCTCACGAAGAACTTTACCTGTTCCGGCACGGCGCCGGCAACGCTTATGTCTGTCATCTCCCGAATCCCCACCGCCATCGCCTCCATCTGCTCAAACGAGATGCCGCCATAAGTGAGAAAGCCCTCGTAAAGCGGAAGCCAGGGTTTTATCAGCTCATAGAATTCCTTGTTATTGGTGGCGATCAACCCTCCTCTGGCGCAACTGTTTTTCCTCGCACTCATGTATATTATGTCAAAAAGATCAACCGTTTCCCTGATTATCTCTCCCACGGTGCGGTTTTCATATCCTTTTTCTCTAAGCTTTACAAAATAGGAGTTCTCGGAGATTAAGGTGGCATCCATGAGCAAAGGAATTTTGTGTTCGGTGCAAATCTGCCTGACCTCTTTTAAATTTTCCATGGAGAAAGGTTGCCCGCCTAAAAGATTTGTGGTTGCCTCCATCCGCACGAAGGGTATCTTATCCCTTCCATATTTTTTTATGACGTCATTCAGCTTTTGGATGTCTATGTTGCCTTTAAAAAGATGAGTACTTTGGGTATTGAGGGCTTCATCAGCAAAAATCTCTAAAATTTTTCCTCCGGCCAGCTCGAAGTGTGCTTTGGTGGTGGTAAAATGATAGTTCATGGGGATAACGTCACCCGGCTTGACGAAAACCTTGGCTATTAGATGCTCCGAGGCTCTTCCCTGGTGGGTGGGCAAAACAAACTTAAGCCCCAAAACGTCCTCTATGGCAGAGGTCAATTTGTAAAAGGTTTCACAGCCGGCATAAGCATTATCGGAGAGCATCATAGCTCCGAGCTGGTTGTCGGACATCGCATTGGTCCCGCTGTCGGTTAACATGTCAATGAATATGTCTCTACTTCTAAGCGAGAACGTGTTGTAACCACCCTCTTCTATGGCTTTGAACCTTTGGTCAACTGGGATAAGATTGCTCTTCTGCACGAACTTTATCTTGTGCATCTCCACCGGAATCTCTTTGCCGTTTGAAAGCTTCAGAATCATTTTAATCTCCTTATCGGTTAAGTTTGAAATGTTTACATCAAAATATTTTAATTCTTCGTTTGTCTAATTCATCCAATCATTTCACATAGGTCAGCCAGTTATGGTTATCCTCGGCTTTCCCGTTGACGATTCCGAAAAACTTTTCCTGCAGTTTTTTGGTTACAGGACCACGCTTGCCGTCTCCCACCTTTACTTTATCAATCGAGTTTATGGGGGTTATCTCCGCCGCACTTCCAGTGAAGAAAACTTCGTCTGCGATATACAATGCCTCCCGGGGTATGTTTTGCTCGATCACCTTGATCCCCATATCAAGCGCCAAGAGAATTACCGTGTTTCTGGTTATACCGGGCAAAATGGAAGCGCTGAAAGGTGGGGTGATCAGAGCACCATCTCTCACTATGAACACGTTTTCGCCACTCCCTTCACTTACAAACCCAAACACATCTAAAGCGATTCCTTCCACATATCCGTGTTCTTTTGCCTCCAGTTTTATCAACTGAGCGTTCATATAGTTGGCGCCACTTTTGGCCATATCCGGCATGGTATTGGGAGCCATCCGATTCCAGGAGGAGACACAAACCGGCACCCCATTTTCTAAAGCTTCAGGACCGAGATATGCCCCCCACCTCCAGACGGCTAAGCATACGTCCACCGGACAGCCGGTGGGATCCACTCCTAATTGTTCGTATCCCCGATATGCCACCGGCCTGATATAACATGCATCCAGCTTATTTATCTTTATAAGATCGATGATAGCCTGGTTGATCTCCTGCTTGGAGAAGGGGATTTCCATACGGTAGATCTTGCACGAGTTAAATAACCGGTCAGTATGAGCCTGCAACCTGAAGATGGCAGGACCATTTTGGGTCTTATAACAGCGTGCCCCTTCAAAAATGCTGGAACCGTAGTGAATCACATGGGAGAGCACGTGAATCTTGGCGTCATCCCAGTTAATTAGCTTTCCGTTCATCCATATCTTTTCCGCTTTTTCAAAAGACATCATCTCTCCTTGTTTTTATGCTTGTTGATTGCAAAAAACTTTATTAGTAAAGACCTCGCAAAAAATCCAGAACTTAATTTAATTCAGGACCTAATTTATCCAGAACCTAACTTAAGTTAGGTTCTGGTGTCTTTTTATTTTTGACAGCTTGCCACTCCCAAAGCAATGGAGGTGAATTGGGTCTCGTGTGAATCAGCCCGGGAAGTTAAGACCACAGGCGCCTTAGTGCCCACCACGATGGCGGCACACTTAGCCTGAGCAAATTCTATTAATGTTTTATAAATAGCATTTCCAGTTTCGATGTTAGGACACAAAAGTATATCCACTTTTCCCGGCATCTGGCTATTAATGCCCTTTATCTTAGCAGACCTTTCTGAGACCGCATTATCTAATCCAAAAGGACCATCCACCAAAGCTCCCTTGATTTGCCCCCGCTTTGCCATCAGGCAGAGACAGGCGCAATCTAAGGTAGCCGGCATCTTGTCTGGATACACCTTTTCCACAGCGGCAATGCAAGCTACGCAGGGCAACTTGATGCCCAGTGAGTGGGCAACATCTACTGCATTTTGAATGATTTGAGCTTTTTCCATCAAAGATGGAGCGATATTTATGGCGGCATCAGTGACCATCAAAAGTTTAGGGTATGTGGGGATCTCAAAAACTGCCACGTGGCTGAGGAGTTTACCAGTCCCTAAACCTTTTTGTTTGTCCAGAATCGCCTTCATGAAATGAGCAGTTCCCACCAGTCCCTTCATCACCAAGTCCGCCTCTCCCCGGTTAACCAGTTCACAGCATCTCAAAGAAGCAGAAAACCCATCCTCCTCCTGCTGGACTTGGAATTTACTAATATCAATTCCATTCCTCATCGTGAGCTTTTCTATCTTATCCTGCCTGCCTACCAGGATTATATCTACGATCTTCTCCTTACGGGCTTGATCTAAAGCTAAAAGAACCTCTTCATCTTCCGCCTGTGCCACCGCAACTCTTTTAGGACCAATCCTCTTGGCAAAAGTCAAAATGTCGTCTTTTGTCTTTATCACCTTAGCAATTGCTCCGATAGAATATTCAGCGTTCAAAATAGTGATTGACAGCCAAGCTCAAAGTTTTATAATATAAGAGCATAATATCGACAAAGCAAGAAAATAAAAATGAGGGAATATTCAGTTTACTTACAATTACCAAGCTGAAAAGTCGGGAGATTTTGATGCAGATATGCCCTTTCTGCCATACGACTTTAAATGATGAGACCACCTTCTGCGAAAAGTGTGGATACTCTTTAGTCTTGCTTCTTCCTCAACCCTCCTTTCCTCACAAGGAATTTTATTTAGCTTTTTCGATTTTTAGCATACTTTTGGGAATTCTGGCTTGTGTTTTTACGTTCTTCCCCACCTTGTATATGGGGAGTTTGTTTTTAATTATAGGAGCGATAGGACTGGCTGGGGTCACTCTGGAAAAGACGTGGGGAAAATTCGATACTCTTCTAATTAAAATCCTGGCGATTCTCGGTCTGTTTTTCGGCATACTGGGCTACATATTTTTCATGTTCATCCACTCCAATGTTCCCGGTAGCGGTTACTCCATGTAGCTTAAAACAAAGCCACCATTATCCCCAGAGAAATGAATAAGATTCTTTACAGAACGGGCAAACTGTCTTATATTCTGACTGTTAAAAATAGGTGGGAATCCATTCTTAAGACATTGAGGAACTTCTCAGAATAGCACCTTGCAAAATTTAAGACACTTGTTATGAAATCGAAAAAGAAACATTTAGAGACAAAAAAGAAAAATGAATCTGAAAGAAAATTCCCGCGCTGGGAAAGCATAACCACCGCACTCACCTTACTTGCGCTCTTCCTCTTATGGATCAGCTCCTTCTTTCCGGAAAAAAGACTGTGGGGAATCAATCATTGGGCATACTTTCCTCTGTGGATCAGAACTGTGGTGATCATTTTCGCATTCCTCATCTTCATTCCTCAAGTGAATCGTAGGCTTCAGCTTTTCTTCAAGCAGTCCGTCATCCCGGCTTTCCGCTTTCTGGTGGAGAGACAAAAGTATTCAGGCTATGTGTTAGTGGTCATAACTTCTCTTTTAGTATTTTATCTTTTGAGAACTAAAACTCACCTTTTGGGTGATGGGTTTCAGATTTTAGAAAACATCAACGCTGGCACTCTCTCGGTCAACTGGAGTCAACCCTTAGCCATCTGGATTTATCTGTCCTCATTTAACCTGCTTAATCAGATTTTTCATCTGGATGGTGCGGCAGTTTATGCACTCATCAGTTACCTAAGCGGTATGATCTATGCTATCTTTGCTCTCCGCATGGCAATTCTTCTGGGAAAAAGCTCGTCTGTCCAGCTATTTGTGTTCCTCATTTTAATATTGATGGGAAGCTCACAACTTTTTTTCGGCTATGCGGAACATTATCCTCTGTTTTGCTGTGGCATCTTAATATACCTTTTTTATTCTCTGAAATATCTGCGCAAAGAAACAAAGATTTGGGTTCCGATAACAATCTTCTTTATCCTCTTGCCAATACATTTCTCCTCTTTGTATCTTTTTCCATCAATATTGTTCCTTTTCTTTTTCAAAAGAGAAGGGAAAGAATCAGCTTATATGTTCAGGAGTAAAAAAACGCTGATTGCACTTTTTTTACTATTGTTGATATCTGTAGGTTTAGTTTTATACATTCGTAAATATAACTGGTATGCTTTCGGTTATTTTGTACCACTTCTCCATGGAGGTTACTCCGGACCCAATTATACTCTTTTTTCCCTTTCCCACATCTTAGATTTTCTAAATCAGCAACTTTTAATTTCCCCTGTGGGCTTGGGTTTGTTTTCAGTCTTTTTGATTTTTATGTCAAGACCTTTAACCACGAAAGATCGGACATTTCAGTTTCTATTGATCGTGTCTGTGCCACAACTCCTTTTCAACTTCCTCATCAACCCCGGATTGGGGGCACCCAGAGACTGGGATCTTTTCGCCAGTGTGGGGCTGGGATATACCCTTCTGGCTTTATTTCTTTTCAGCCGGATTCCACCACACCCAAAGATCAGCTATCTAAAACTCAACTTAATTATCGTCGCCCTCCTTTTCACCTTGCCCTGGATCCTGATAAACGTCAATCCCGATAGGTCTGTGGCTCGATTCAGAAATCTTTTGGACTTAGACCCCAAGAAGAGCCGGAATGGACATTTCATCCTGGCTGGTTACTTCGATAGAATAGGTAAAATAGAGGAGATGGATCGAGAAAACAGGATGATAAAGGAAAAATTTCCTGAGGCTGAGTTGGTCAATCAGGGATTGGATCTTCTGCGAAAGGGCGATCTTGACCAAGCTTATCAGCGATTAATCCAATCCATACAGACCTCGCCAAGTTTTGCCGAAGCGCACGCTGGCTTAGCCTGGTATTATTTTAAAATAGGGGATCTCCAAAAATCTGAAATGGAGCTAAAGAAAACGTTAGAGTTGAAGCCGGATTACAGAAGCGCTTATGCGGATATGGGTGACATATACATGCAAAAAGGAGAGTTCAGAAAAGCAGAAAAATTTTATACAAAATCTGTGAAACTGGGAGTGGACAATCCAAATGTCTTTAATAATCTGGGAATTTTATATGCCCAACTGGGGAAACTGGATAAAGCCATCTTCTTCTATCAAAAAACCATCGCCAAAAACAAGAATTTTGCCGAATCACACTACGGATTAGCCTTTATCTATCATCAGCAAGGAAGGTTAAAGGAATCATTGAGGGAGACCAATTTGCTTCTGCAGATAGATCCTAATTTTGCCTTGGGATATTTTCAGCTTGGATTGACCTGTGAAGGTTTGGGAAGAAAAAAAGAGGCGATTTTTGCATACCAGAGATACTTGGCGATGCAACCCAACGACCCCAAAGCCGATCACATCAGGAGATTAATTGAAAAACTGAGGGCGGACGGGAAATAAACGGCAGGTGTCTGCAGGATCGTGCGGAAAGAACATCCACCTAAAGCATAGGGTGAATGGTAGCCGCAGGCTTCCCTCGGACTGAGTACCTCGGGACGAAGTCAGCCTGCGTAGAGGGGAAATCACGATGGATCCAGGGTCGTGGAAACTGAAAACGACTGTTGTATAACATCTAATCTTGTCCTATTGATCCATCATACTTCGCTTCATTGTCATAAAGGATTAATCTTGGAGGAGGAGAAATTGTGAAACTAAAATTTTTAGGTGGCACCAAATCGGTTACCGGTTCCATGCACATAATTGAGTCGAATGGAAAGAGGATTCTTTTAGACTGTGGGTTTTTCCAGGGAAGAAGAGAGGAGTCCAATCGGCGGAATCGTAATTTTCCATTTGATCCAAAAAGTATCGAAAGGGTGGTGCTTTCACATGCCCATATCGATCATTCCGGCAATCTCCCCAATCTAACAAAACAAGGATACCAAAACAGTATCTACTCCACCTTCGCCACCCGAGACCTGTGCGTGACCATGCTCGAGGACAGCGCCTATATCCAAAAGAAAGATGCCGAATACTTAAACAAAAGAAAAAAGCGGGAAGGACTACCTCCCATCGAGCTTTTTTATGACACCGAAGATGTGGAAAAAACACTTGCTCTGTTTAGAGGTATCGGTTACCGCAAAGGATTCTATGTCTCCGCTGATATAAAACTCACCTTCCATGATGCCGGACATATCCTGGGCTCTGCACTTTCAATTTTCGATATTAGGGAAAATAAAAGAAACCTGAGGTTAGCTTACATCGTTGATCTGGGAAGAAAAAATCTTCCCATCCTGAGGAATCCGGACATGGTCGAGGGCATTCACTTCATGATTATCGAAAGCACCTATGGCAACCGTCTGCATGAGGACATATCAGGGACTGAAAAGAAAT
This sequence comes from uncultured Ignavibacteria bacterium, assembly GCA_964403165.1. Taxonomy (GTDB): domain Bacteria; phylum Zixibacteria; class MSB-5A5; order MSB-5A5; family SM1-73; genus SM23-73-3. The sequence goes on along the minus strand of CAYOFL010000004.1, from coordinate 24,263 downwards.
TAGCCCGGGTGGTAAATGAAACCGTGCGGAAAAGTGGAAAAATCATCATTCCTGCCTTCTCTTTAGGACGCACCCAGGAGGTGGTCTATTGTCTGAACAAATTGCAAAACCAAAAGAAAATCCCACCCATTAAAATTTTTGTGGATAGCCCGCTTGCTGTAAGTGTAACTGACATTTTTAAACTTCATCCAGAATGCTTCGATAAAGAGACTAATAAAATGATAGTCTTAGACAAAAACCCTTTTGGATGGGGAAACATCATCTACGTGAGGGATGTGGAGGAATCTAAGAGAATAAACAAGCTAAACGAACCTTGTATCATAATTTCTGCCTCCGGGATGTGTGAAGCTGGAAGAATTCTGCACCATTTGAAAAACAACATCGAAGATCCGAAAAATACAATTCTGGTGGTGGGCTTCATGGCAAAAGATACCTTAGGACGAAGGATTGTCCAGCGACAGGAGAAGGTGAAAATATTTGGAGATCAGTACCGGTTAAAAGCAAAAGTGGAGGTCTTTGACGAATTCTCTGCTCATGCAGATAGAAACGAACTCTTAGATTATGTGAAAAATACCAAAAACTCGCTTCAGGGTGTTTTCGTAGTACACGGAGAGGAGGAGCAATCCCAGGCATTAGCTGAAGGAATCAAAGATTTGGGAATCAAAAATGTGATGGTTCCAGATTTAGGAGAAGAGGTAAGCGTCTGATTACCCAAGAAAGGTAGCCGCCCCGCTTAGCGGGGCGAAATGCGATGCTTATTCTCAATGAACTTCTGTTCAATTACGCAAACGTTAACCTGGGCTTTTTCGAATATAGATTACATTAAAGACTGCCGATGTTTAACTTGACAAAGTCTTATATTTCTATTATAAATTAACAGAAAATGGCGGCGTAGCTCAGTTGGTTAGAGCAGAGGAATCATAATCCTCGTGTCCGGGGTTCGAATCCCTGCGCCGCTATTTTTATTAGGTTCTTCTCCATTTTAGTGGCCAAAACTCATGACAAGAAAAAATTCTTAATGACTTGCTTAACCTGATATGTGCAAAACCTCACCCCCTATCCCCTTCTCCATTTCATGTCGAAGATCCCGCCATTGGCGGTGGTTGAAAATCCCGCCAGAGGCGGGGGAGAGGGGGTAGGGTGTGAGGTAGAAAAAAGACACCTACTTTGCCTTTTGATACAAATCCCATGGATCCTGCGAATAGTCAAAAATTCCTCATCAAACAAAAAAACCTCCAAAAAGTCAGCCTCCCGTCAACAAAAAAGATCAAGATGATCGGCAAGCCCACTTATCGGAAGAGGCTGATCAAAAGAGTATGGAACAATTATGGAGGATTGCTGGAAAGCTTAAGCCAAGTGCTCAAGATCAATCCTGCCGTGGTTGTGGCGGTATTGTGTGTGGAGTCAAAAGGAAGTGGTTTTGCTCGCAACGGTCAGACGACCCGTCCGGGAAGGATGATCATCCGGTTTGAGAATCATATATTCTGGAAATACTGGGGAAAATCTCATCCTTCCTTTTTCTCTGCCCATTTCAAATTCGATCCACGCAGACCGTGGCAAGGACATAAATTTCGAAAAACCCTCGCCAGACGGGTCTCCGAGAGAGCTAAGTGGATCAATTTTCACCAGAAAGGACAGTTAGGAGAATGGGAGGTTTTCGAATTTGCCCGATCAAAGCACCAACGTTTTTCCATGTATTCTATCAGCATGGGGATGCCTCAAATAATGGGATTCAATCACAAGAAGATCGGATATAAATCAGTAAAAAGGATGTTAAACTCTTTTGCCCGAAGCGAAAGAAATCAGATCATCGGACTCTTTGATTTCATAGGCGGAAGAACTTCAACTATGTGTAGCGCCTTAGGGAAAAAAGATTTCCTCACCTTTGCTAAACTATATAACGGTCCGGGAAGGGCCAGAATCTATGCCGATCGCATAAAAACCTACTATGAGTTATCCAGAAAATTGATGTAACTAAAAAAAATATTGACAAAGATATGTGCTAACGTATATTAGTTTAGGGTTAGGTAAGCGGGAATAGCTCAGTTGGTAGAGCATCACCTTGCCAAGGTGAATGTCGCGGGTTCAAGCCCCGTTTCCCGCTTTTTTAATTCGCTGATCCGCAACACCTTACTTATCCGCCTTGGCAATTTGTTTCAGTTTTGTTTCATCTTCCGCAATAAAATCTAAGACTTTGATAGCTTCCCGCTTGTGGCTTTTGGAAAGGTGGGAATACTTCTCGGTGACCTGGATTGTGGAGTGACCGAGATATTCCTGAACCGTCCTGGCGTCGACCCCTTTCATGATTAGGTGGCTTGCGAAGCTGTGGCGGAGGGTGTGCAGGTTAACACCTTCTATCCCTGTCTTCTTGTAGATCTTCTGGAGTTCTTTATAGTAATAGATGGGATGGTGAAGCGGCTGGTTGTGACCGCTATCAAACACAAACCGTCCCGCCTGAGGCATATCCATCAGCAGAATCTGAAGCTCCTTGCACATAGGGATTGACCGAGGCTTGTAACTCTTGGGATGGAACCCGAACTCCGGTTTCGATTGAACGCAGATCAGACCGTTATCGAAGTCTATGTCCTTCCACTCGAGATAGACGAACTCAGACCTACGGAGTCCGGTGTAGAGAAGAATCAAGATGACTCGTTTCATAAACTCATCCGCAGAATTGAGGATAAGCTGGATCTCCTCCCTGGTCAAAAACCTAACCTGACGACTGCGGTCTGATTTCAGCTTCTTGAAGCTCTTGAGCCGATTCTCTCTCAGGAGACCCCATTCCACTGCCTTGTTAAGCGCTGCCTTCAGAAGCTCGAGGTATCTGTTAAAGGTGACCGGACTATCTCCTTTTCCCAAAATCTCCGATTTGAATCCCTCTACGATGAGCGGAGTGATGTCTTTAAGCTTAGCGATTCCGCATACCCTCAAGTAGCGTTCCCAGCTTCTGATTCTTCGGGTATCCACGAGCGCCGTATAAGCCGCTTTGTTCGACTTGCAGTATTCAATGTACCGCTCAAAGAATTCGGATACAGAGATCTTCTCCTCCACTATTTGAAGTTCCCCACGGATTTGCTTCAGTTCCAAATCTTTAAGAAACAACTCCGCCATCTTTTTGTGCGGACCAAATGACCTCATCTTCCGCTTTCCGCCGATGGAGTAATCCGCATACCAACTCTTGCCTCTTTTGAAAACTCTCATCTTCTTCTTCACCTCCTTTCTAACCTAATTAAAAGCCCAGCCAACCTCGTCTCGATTGTTGTTTGTTTGAGACAACACCCAACAAGGTATGAGATTTGGTCAACTGGGCAAATGCCCGAATCTGGACATAAAAAACCCTTGTCCGGTGTTGTCTCATTCTTAGTATAAGCTCCCCCAACCTCATTGTCAAGCAAAATCCTATTGCTGGCACAAAAAAATCTCAATTTAGAGACCAAGTAAATCAAGATACCAGCATCTGCTTCCCCATTTAACTCAGGGACTCGGCTGCGTCATCTGTGTTTGCCTTGGTCGACCTCGCTGTCGCTTCTCAAAGAGGTTATCCAGATCTTCCTGCTTGAATCGCACAATCGGCTTCTTCCCGTTTGGTTTCAGGTAGATTCTTTTCCCGACAAGCAGACCGTTACTCTCTAGGTTGTCTATCGTGCTTTCACACACGCTTAAGTATTCAGCCGCTTCCTTTTTGGTCAACCAGGACATAGATTCGTTTCCTGCTTTCTTCTCCTAATTTTTTACCTTCCACAGCATACATATGCAGAATTCGGAAAAAGTGTCGGATTAAAGTATTCAGAGCTTTTTCTGCGACCAAAACTAATCAAGCAAAAATAATTTGTATGTGGCACAACGAGTTACCGATATCCCGGAGTCCTCCGTGATAGACAACCTCGAATCCAGGGATTAGCATTCCTCTGAAGCCATTCGGCGCGCCAAAAGAACTTCGCGAGGTGCGCCCGAATGGCAAAAGATTTTGAAAAATGGGAAATTGCGGTTGCAAAGAACGTCGTTAGTGGTTTTCTCAAAAACAACAGCATCAAGGGATACAAGTTCGACGATTTGCTCCAAGAATGTTTACTGCATTGGTATCAGAAAAGAGGTAAATACACACCGGATAGAGAAGCTACTAAGAAGACATTCATGGCCTACATATTGAAGCGAAGATTGCAGGAGATTCTGCGGGAGCAGTTGGCGGATAAAAGAAAGACAAATCAAGTCGCGGACTCCATAATTGCAGCTTTGGACAAAGGCGATCCGGATGAGGATACCCATGATCTCTCCGACAAAAAACAAAAGGAAGAATATCTATTATCTCAACACAATTTTGGCTTGAAGAAGGATGTTGACGACGCAATATCGAAACTCCCGTCTTCTCGGAGGAAGATGTGTCATCTCATCATGGAAGGCTATCCCATGGCTCACATAAGCAAGATCTTGCACAAACCGAGAGCCACCCTGTATGATGAGATTCAGAGAATTCAGAGAATATTTCTGGACAACGGGCTGAAAGAATACATAGAATAACCTTTTCAGAAGAAAAAACTCAACTGCAAAAGTAATTGGGGCATTGTCTCGACACTTTCGGGGATTTTTGCATACATATGATTCAGGAGGTGGATAGAAATGAAAAGAGTCGATGCGTCAAACAAGGAAGTATGCAAGTTTACTTTTATTGACGGGACAAAGAGAGACTGGATTGAGAGTCACGTTTCGTGGGCGATTTTCAATGCAGAGTGCACCTTTGGAAAATCAAAGGTCAGGATTGAGGCTTCCTATTTTGTCTCGGATGATAAGCCTGAATGCATAATCGATGTGTCAACGGAAGTGGGAGAACATATAGCGCAGCTTTTGACCGGTATTATGATCCGGGAGCTTGGGGAAGAGGGTTTTGCAGTTGAGAGGATAACCAGGTGACGATCTCGACAGTGGACTTTCTGGAGACGCTCTTTGGAAGCTATTTCGAGGAGCACACTGGTTTCATCGAAATAAGGCAGATCAACCTCGGACAGGCGCCGAAGCAAAAATTCTATTCCTCGGTTTCGGAGCTGGCTAATGATTTAGGAAAATTTGAGGGTAACGTGTACTTCGGGGTCGCTCCGAGGGAGGCACGGAGAGGGGACAAATCGGCAATTGAGCATGTGACCTCTCTCTGGGTCGATCTGGATGTGGGGAGCGAAGGACACAGGAAGAAATCCCCATTTGACACGATGGAGGAAGCTCTTCAATCCGTCGGGAAATTCGAGCATGCACCCTCAATCATCGTTTTCAGCGGGCACGGATTGCAATGCTACTGGCTTTTGCGGGAACCTGAGGACGTGGGCGATCCAAGATCAGTCGAAGGAATTATGAAAGGGTTGATTCTGGCTGTGGGCGGTGATCCGGGCACGCATGACATAAGCCGGGTTATGAGACTACCTAATACCCTAAATGTCAAAATACCGGACAAGCCGAAAGAAGTCAAAATCTTGACGTTTGAACCGGATCTGAGATACAATCTTTCGGATTTTGAGGAGTACGCTATTCCGGCTGATAATACCTCCCAAGAAGTCGAGGAGGTGGAGTTCACTGAGAATCTGCCGAGGGTCGATCTCAGAAAGCTGAAGGTTCCCCAGCACATCAAGTCCCTGATAAAGGGGGGAGACAAGGAGAGGAAATATCTGAGTAGAAGTGAGGCGGATCAGGCGGTGGTGAATGCTCTGGTTATTGCCGGATATGATAACGATTTCATCAAGGCAGTTTTCAGCAACCCTAAATACAAGATCAGCAGCAAATATCTGGAGAAAGGGAAAGACGCCGACAAGTACCTGGCATTGAGCATCCGGAAAGCACATGAACTCAAAGTCCGGTTAGAGAGAGTGGAAGTCTTGATCAGGAAGGGAAAGACAAAACAAGCTGAAAAACATATTGAGACTTTACCAGAGAGATACAAGAAGGCACTTTCAGATAAGCTTGACAGTCTTGGGAATCAAAAGTCAAAAGTCTTTGTTAGCGGAAACCGGTATTTTAAAACGGTCAAGAGGACAGGGAATGGAGAAGCGAAATTCGTGCCACTCTCCAACTTCATAATTCAGATCAAGAACCGGTTTGTCACTGTTGAGGCCCAATTGCGGGAAGTTTGTTTTGTAAACGTTGAAGGTGAAATCAGCAAGCCGTTCATTCTGGAGCCTGTCCAGATGGTGTCCGTTCAAAAGTTCAAGGAATTCTGCATATCGAAAGGGAATTTCATCTTTGAGGGAACTGAAAGCGATTTGCTGGAATTATGGAAGTATGAGTTTGCCAAGGACGAGGGGAAGCTGATCTTTCAGCCGGACCACCTGGGGTATCTGGGAGAGCATGACATGTGGCTCTTTGGGAATATGGCGGTTAAGGACGCAAACATAATTGTTCCGGACGAAAATGGTATCTTCTGGATCGGAAGCCAGGGTTTTAAGCCTGTTCCTTTGAACATAGTTGGAGAAAACATCCAAAGTCTGCCCGCTGTGGTGCAGCTTCCCGAAGGTGAAACAGATCGCTTTCTGGTTCAAACCTTGGCAAGCTTGAAAGAAAACATCGGAGGTTATCAGCCCTGGCTGGCTATCGGATGGATTAAAGCATGTGTCTACGCAACAGAAATATTCAATCGCTTCAGGTTTTTTCCGTTCCTGTTTCTCTACGGCAAACATCAAAGCGGCAAGAATACTCTGGCAAGGTGGCTTTTGGCGTTCTTTGGATTGAGCGATAGCGATGGCGAAAGCATTTCGGAAAGCACACAGACTGGAATAAGCAGGCGTCTCTCTTACTTTTCCAACATGCCGGTCTGGTTAGATGAGTATCGCAATGATAGGAAGGTGACCAAACTGGATGGGTTTCTTCGGAATGTTTTTAACCGGATCGGGGCGGTGAAAGGAATAAAGAAAGAATTTGGCACCAGGGGAGTGACAGTTCGGGCGGCACTGATCTTGAGTGGGGAACAATTGCCAGTGGATCCGGGACTGCGGAGCAGATGTATTCCGATTCAGTTGAAAAAGAAGGATCGTAAGGATGAGCTTTACAACTGGATAAATAATACCTCTGATAAATTCAGCGCCATAACGCTGAAGTGGATTGTAGAAAAAAATGAGAAGAGCATCAAGAATCTCCTAGCTGACATAGAGACTTTGAAAGATGAATTGACTGGCAAATATGGGTTGGATACCAGACTGGCAGAAGTATATGCGGTACCAATAGCCGCTTTTCTGAGCATCAAAAAAGATGAGGGTTTTTTCACTTGGGCAATTGAGGAGGCAAAGAGAGATAAGCAGAGTAAAGAGGAGGAACAGATTCTGAACAGATTCTTGGATGATTTTGAGGCTCTGGTGAGGAAAGGTGAAATCTCAGAAGCATACTACGAAGTTGATCAGTTCAATGGGCAGATCAGACTGTACTTCAATGGCGTCTACAATATCTGGCAGAAGGACTTCAGACTTCGGACCGGAGAGAATCCTTTTCCAAGGCAGACTATTCTGGATCACTTCAGAGAGGAAGAGTATTTCATAGAATATGATCGGCGATACATTCACGGAAAACAACAAAGGGCTCTGGTATTGGACCTTAACAAGTCACCTGACAGTCTGAAAAACTTATCAAAGGAGAATGAAGATAATAAAAGGTAATCTGTCTTGTGTGTCTTGTTGTGTCTTGTATGCTGTCTTGTTAGTAAGTATAGTAATATCAACATATTATACATATCATAAGACAATAAGACAGTTCAGACAGAGAATTCATAGGTAATTTCTGATTGTTCTGAAAAAACTGAATGCGAAAGATGATACTTTCCCAGAGTGTCTTAATGTTTCGTTAATGGACGTCTTGTTGTCTTGCTTGGTCCAAGTTGCCTATGCTGTAATGAATTATGATAAGACACCTTGCAAGACAAAGACAAGACAAACGGATTAAGGAGACTGTCTTGTGGTGAAGACACCTACATTGAGAAGTAACCCGGACCTCGAGGGAGACAATCACTTGGTTTCGGTGGACGAAGAATGTGAGGGGCTATTCCAAAAAGCGGTGGAGAAGATCGAAGAAGTCTATCTGGACGGAACGGATGAATGGATTGAGGAGAATGATCCTGATCTGACTCGGGAACTGAAGGAGTCGGAGGATGAGTTGAATGAAGTTTGGAGAAGAAATATTGACGGAAAATCTTTCGTTTTTGAGTTCAAACAGGCATTGAAACGATACTTTGAGGCCAATATGAAGGCTAATGAGAGGTATAAACGGCATTTATTGTCGGAAAAATCCAGCAAGTGTTAAACGTGGGTAATTGGGCGTAACGTCAAGAACGACAAAGCGTGGTGACTGAGAACCTGCGAAGAGAGCCTCAACAAATGTTTAATGATTTAGGAAAAAATCTGGAGAGAGAGGCATATGGGTCGGCTTAGCTGGTCGCATAGAAAAACGGTCGAACGCTGCAAAGTGGTCAGTATTTTCGAGTTGAATCGGGTGAGGGTGTTCGATAAACCGGTCGGTTCCTTCTGGAGCTGTCAGTGGACGAATTCCGCTGGCGAGGAGACTTCCAGCATCGGGTTTATGCTCAGTCACGAGGGGAGGGCTATCAGGTTCATGTATAGTGTCGGAGACAAATCTTCGGAGCAGAAGGAGACTTTGGATTACCACGTTGAAACTGTGACCAACCCCTGCAATTTTGGTGGAGTAAGAAGGTGGTTTATCTGTCCGCTGGTAAAGGACGGAATTCACTGCGGTAAGCGAGTTGGCAAACTTTATCTGCCGCCGGGAGGGAAGTACTTCGGGTGCCGGACTTGCTACAACCTGACATACAAAAGTTGTCAGGAGCACGACGGAAGGGTTAGTGCTCTGATGAAGAATCCGATTATGATGCTGGGAAAGCTGCAGAGTAAGAATGCCAAGGACTCTTTGTTGGCGCTTAGGGCATATTTCAAACTCATAAATTTAGGAGGGAAATGAAACATGATTACAGAAAAGCAGATTGAGGGCAATCGTCAGAATGCGTTGGTTTCGACTGGACCCAGGTCCATCGAAGGGAAAGCCATAACCGCAAAGAATGCGATCAAGCACGGCATCTTTGCCAGAGAACTGGTGGTTTCGGATGGAGATGGCAAAGAGAACCGGGAGGAGTATGACAAGCTGTTCCAGCAGTTGGTGGAGGATCTCAACCCGGAAGGGCAGATGGAAGTTCTGCTGGTGGAGAAAATTGCCGTGAACTACTGGAGGCTTAAAAGACTGGTGAGATATGAGACAGGAGAAATAAGACAGTTGCTTGATAACTTTCGAGAAAAGGCGCTTGAGAGGTATTATAGTGATAGCGGTTTTGACTTCTTGGGGATGGGATCGAAAAGGAAATACCGACCAGCTATGGAATATTATGACTACGATGATGAGGTTACTGAAGAGGAGATTGAGGAGCAAACCTCGAAGATTGACAAGATGGAAGAGAAGGACTACGACTGGTCAAAAGACAAGGAATTCAAGGGATTCCTGAAGGAGAGATCTTCTTCGGCTGAGATAAAGGGCTTCTCGCAGAATAAGCTGACCCGGGAGAAAAGGAAGTATCTCAAGGCTCACAGGCAGATTCTGGAGGAAATGAAAGAGGTTTGGACCTGGAAGAAGAGATTTGAGGTAATTGAGAGGATAAAGGTCATTCCCAACGAAGACACGTTGAGCAAGATAAACAAATATGAGAATTCTCTGGAGAGGTCGATCTTCAGGAATTTGGCGGTTTTGAAGCAATTGCAGCAGGTGAGATTGAGAAGTGGGAATTGAGGATTGGGTTTGTTTTGGAAAAAACAGGACCCAAGTTTCTATTTTGCCTCCAAGTCTTCATAAATGCTGCTAAATTGCTCCAAAGCTGATTCAAGATTCTCTGCGATATCCCGTGCGAGCACCTCCGGATCGGGCAAGTTTTCTGAATCTTCAAGACTTTCATCCTTCAGCCAAAAGATATCAAGGCTAACCTTATCCCGCTGCATAAGATCGTCATAACTAAAGGCTTTAAATCGCTCAGTTTCTTGTCTGTTGTGGCGGTTTTCGGAGTTGTAGCGCTGGATAAAATCTTGAAGGTCTTCATATCGCAGAGGATTTGTTTTAAGTGTGAAGTGCTTGTTTGTTCTCAAATCATATATCCAGAGTTTTTCTGTCCATGGTTTTTCACTTGCTGGTTTTTTATCGAAGAAGAGAACATTCGCCTTCACACCTTGCGCGTAGAATACGCCAGTAGGAAGCCTTAAAAGCGTGTGGACATCGCACCCATGAAGCAATTTTCTTCTCACTGTCTCTCCCGCACCACCCTCAAAAAGGACATTATCTGGAACAACTATAGCCGCTTTTCCGTGTATTTCCAGAAGAGTTTTTACATGCTGAAGGAAATTTAGTTGTTTATTTGATGTGGTTGCCCAAAAGTCCGGCCGTTCATAAATTAAAGACTCTTTATCGGCTTTCCCCTCACCATTTACTATGGTAATACTGCTTTTCTTGCCAAAAGGTGGATTGGTAAGCACGATGTCAAAGCGCTCTCCTGGATCGGAAACGAGAGAATCACCACCTCTGACAGGGCTTTCATCTCCTCCGATACCGTGAAGGTAGAGATTCATTACACAAAGCCTTACCACATTATCAACAATATCCTTTCCTTTGAAAGCACTAAACTTAAGAAATCTCTTCTGTTCTTTGTCTAAGTCATAGTGTTCAGACATATAGTCATGTGACGCCAAGAGAAATCCGCCTGTGCCGCAGGCAGGGTCACAGATGACATTTCCCGGTTTCGGGCGTGTGACCTCCACAATAGCCCTGATAAGTGCTCTTGGGGTAAAATACTGTCCTGCACCGCTCTTTATGTCCTCTGCGTTCTTTTGCAAAAGCCCCTCGTAAATATCCCCCTTTACATCAATATCTAAACCTACCCAGGTTTCATCATTGATAAGCATAATGAGGCGTTTCAGCTTCGCGGGATCCTGAATCTTGTTTTGCGATTTCCTGAAGATGACCCCAAGCATCCCTTTCTCTTTACCGAGAGTCTCCAGGAGGTGGCGATAATGAACTTCCAAGGCATCTCCATCTTTCCCGAGCAAACTCTGCCAGTCAAGGTCTTTTGGAATGCTGGAAGGTTTGTTGAAGGGAGGCTTGGTCTGCTCGTCTGCCATCTTCAAGAACAGAAGATAGGTCAACTGTTCCACGTAGTCCCCATAGCTTACTCCGTCATCCCGCAGGACATGGCAGTAGTTCCACAGTCTTTGCACTATGGCCGATGACTCATTTGACATCTCTAGTTATCCCTCCTCCATTATTCTTGAAGGTGCGAGAGCCATGATAGTGTCGATTGCGTTCGTGTTCTCTGGTGCAATGTGGTTAGTTCTGATCGAGTTCACATTCAAGTAGCCAATCGGCATATCCGCCCACTCGCGGTTCTTCCGTCCATAGAGGTAAAGCCTAACTCCATCGGAAATGAGTATCTTGCAGCAATTGCTTAGTGTCAGTCGCTCGACATATAGCTTGGCCTGCTGCAAAACATTCTGGAGACCATGACCTAACCCTTTAGCTTCACAAACGAAGATGCAGCGTTCCTCCGTGGTCGGGGTCCCAGAGAAACCGGCAAGGTCGATTCTGCGCCATTCAACCGCCAATAGTTGTTCCGACCAGCCCAGTGCCAACATCAGGGGCAAAACCATATGAGCCACGACTTCGTGTTCCGTCGGGCGACCTGACTTGACTTTGTCTTTCTCATACCATTTGACAAGCCGACGCTGGCGTTCGACCGCGACTAGAACTTTGTCGACCGCATCATTCGGAAGTCCCTTAGAAAACAACTCTTGGCCCACTTCGTCCATGTTAAGAGGTTTGGGGAGAGGAGAGGGCAGTTGTTTCAGTGCTCTTTTCCTGGTTTGAGCAAACAACGGTTCGATCGGGGCTAATACCTTTGCAACGTGCACTCTTGAAAACGTTGGGATCTGTTTCATATGAGAGAAAAGCCCATGCGCCTCTCTTCTTTGGATTCCCTCCAGCACATCTCTCAGGTGCTCCTGCCATGTTACTCGTCTCGTATGCTGCAAATCCCATCCGAAGACATCATCAAAGTTACTG
>CAYOFL010000004.1:0-12187 GCA_964403165.1 uncultured Ignavibacteria bacterium | reverse complement strand
TTTGTCCTCATAAATTATTCCCAGGGCGACCGCGTGATAGACATTTCGCAGAATAACAACGTCACCTTCCTTCACTTCTCTGGCGAAGGCTCGCACCTGACTGCCCCACCTGTCTATATAGGCTTTCTCGTTCTCATTGTAATCACCAGGATTTCCGGGACCCATAAACATCAAGTCATATTTCAAGAATAAATCAGTGTAGTCTCTATCAGAAGACCCTGCAGCAATTTGCCAAACTTTGGTCATCTTGACTTTCCCTTCTTTCTAAAATGCCCTGATTCTCTCTTATCTTTTTCTGATTGCTTTTTCTCTATCCTTATTCTTTCGAGGAGTTTGTCTGCAGGTTCATCGCTCGGATCCTGCGGCGTCAGTCTGCCTTCGAATGCCCTCTTCAGAATGCTCTGACCCAATCGCTCGGACTGCTTCAGGCTTATCTCCACAGCCTTTCCCATTTTATCCGCTACAGAAGAACAGTGCTCAATTCGCTCGACGATTCTGTGCTGCTCAGGCAAAGGAGGAAGGGGAATAACCAGATAATTCAAATCTGTCAGACTTATATTGGGCCTCGCTGTCTCAACTTTGCCAGCATGGATATTAACCTGTATCTCTGGGGAAAGTAGTAGATGCATCAAGTAGGACGGATCGAGAGCCGAATTCGGTCTTACCACAGCTACAGCTTGGTTAATATTGGCCCCTGTGACAGTTGACGGCACAATCCCGCAGCGTCCAATTGAAGCCCCCACGAGGTTGATCAAAACATCGTGTGGTCTGAGTTGAGAACGTTTAAGTTTTTTGTGAAATTCTTCTGGTACGTTTACGATCTTCGAAAGGTCGACATAACCCCACAAAACATTCTCGCTACGAATGAAAGGGATGCCTTCATCCGCATAGTCGAACCCTTGCCATTTCGGGGACTCACCTTTGGTTATCAGATCGCTACACATCCCTAATCTGGCCCATTCCCAGCCCTCTGGCAGTTCTGGTAAGTCTGAAGTGTCCACCGGCGGGAGTTCTTTAGGCTTCCCCTTACTCTTCGTTCTGCGTTCCTGTTTGATCCTTACTAGAAGGATGGAGGCAGGCTCAATCTTATCCTTGTTTTCTTCTCTCCATTCTTCCGTTAGCTTGCCTTCGAACGCACATTTCAACACCGCCTGGCGGTAGCGCTTCAGCTGGGCCTTTACCTTTTTCAACGCCTCGATGCCTGCGTCCAGCTTCGTAAAAAGCTCCTCAATCTTGGCGACGATTCGGTGCTGTTCGGGGAGAGGGGGGAGAGGAATTGAGCAAGATTCAATCTGAGTAGCGCTAATGTTCTGGACAGCTACGCCTTTTGCCATTATCGTTAGGGGGCTTTCTAAAGTCTGAAAATAATATCGAATATATTGTTTGGTCTTGGGTTCAAAAAACTGAATTAATCCTGTCCGTTGGTTTTGCAGTGCTGGAGTATCGAGGTTATAGGAACACAACTTTCCAATCGAGCCTGACATTCCGACGAGTATCTCGCCCTTCCTAACAACGAATTCCGCATACCTGTTCAAGTAGGAATCTGGGAGGTATACAGCTTTTTCAAGATCAACTTTATTGTAGCCCAGATTGCACTGGCGGATAAGCAGAACACCATTGTCTCGATAATCCGCACTCTTAAAAGCGAATCCATTTCTGATATCAATTATTTCCCCGAGCGTTGTCCACGCCCAACCTTTAGGCGGTTCGGGTAGGTTATTCTTCTCGTTTATCACGCCACTAGCACCTCATTCAGTTCCTGCAATGTGTCGTCCAATTCTTTGCCAAAAAGCTGATAAGCTTTGACTGCTCCGCCCTTCTGGTAGAACGGAGCAAGTTCAAAGTCTTCTATTGTAATACTTGCCGAAGTGGCAATATGGTCTTTTATCATAACAAGCAATTCCATCTGCTCTGGTGTAAAAGTGCGACCAGCTTTTTCTTGAACATTCAACCAATTCTCAAATCTCTCGTCAACGAATTCTGGAAAAGGCTCAAGAACGTTGTTTTCACCAATCGCAAAGCGAACGAGGGAAATGATGTTGGTCAAAAGTTTCTGTGGTCCTGCGCTTCTAACTTTTAATTTCTCAAGTTGTTCGTAAGCCTGCCAGAGAAGTTCAGGCGTCAACTCGTAAGGCGGTTTCTTTACGGCTTCAGCAAGTTGTTTGATCTGTTCATATGTCAGATGTCGTTTGCCATACGGTTTGCTGTAAATAATCTGCAAAGCGGTCAGTTCATCCTTGTTTTCTTCTATGAACTTCTTAAAGGTGTCGACTATGGTTTGGGCTTTTTCCTTTGCCTGTGCATCAAAGCCTGCGAGAATGATCTGGTCTTTACTTACGGTGTCTATTATCTGCTCATTTCTTTTCTTAATGTCTATTAGGGTATTCCTGACTTTCGGATTGTCAAAGGGTGTACAGGCACGTTTGACCAGGTCCTCGGAAGCTTCCTTTACTTGCTCTTCTGTGGGAGTTTCTGTTTTGAAAATCTCCTTAGCCTTCTCCAATTGATTGTCCGGGTCAACTGCATCGAGCAATTTATTTGTGATTTCCTTGAGAGGTTTACCCTCAGTAGCCCCTTCAATCTCCTTTCTATCTTTTTCGTCTATTTGTCTGTCCAGCCTAGCAAGCCTTCCGGCCAAAGAGGTAAGCGTATCTGCGTCTCTGATTCCCATCGCAACCGACATAATGAGTTTGTCAAATGGAACGCTCCTCTTACGTTCGAGCGGTCTTGAATCAGTCTTATCACTTTCGCATACACCGACTGCATCCACTATGACAAAATGGGTCTTGTGAGAAGCGTCCGGAGTGACCACCTTAAGATCGGTGGGAAGTATAACTCTGGTCCCACGCCCTTTCATCTGCTCAAAGTAGACCCTTGATTTGACATCCCTCATAAATATGAGGCACTCCAGAGGCCTGATGTCAGTACCGGTTGAAATCATATCAACCGTTACAGCTATGCGTGGATTGTAGAAATTACGGAAGCTGGCGATTAGGTCTTCAGGCTTCTCCCCCATTGTTTTGTATGTTATCTTTTTACAGAACTCGTTCCCTTTGCCGAATTCCTCTCTTGCTATATGGACAATATCCTCTGCATGGGAATCGTCTTTGGCGAAGATCAGAGTTTTCGGAACCTCAGTTCTGCCGGGGAAGATGTCTGTAAAAAGTTTCTCTTTGAAGGCTTTTATAACAGTCCTTATCTGGTCGGGAGCTACCACTTCTCGATCTAACTGCTTGGCAGGGTATTCAAGATCATCATCCAATTGTTCCCATCGAGTCTTTCTGGTGAGCTTATCCCGCTTGTCGACATAGTACCCTGCTTCGACTCTGCTGCCTCTCTCCGTGATCTCAGTTTGAATCCGGTAGACATCATAGCCCACATTGACACCATCCGCGGCTGCTCGCTCGTGGCTATATTCCATAACGAGATTCTGGTTAAAAAAGCCAAGAGTCTGTTTGGATGGAGTTGCGGTAAGTCCTACGATGAAGGCGTCGAAGTATTCAAGCACCTGCCGCCAGAGGTGGTAGATGGAGCGGTGGCATTCATCAGTAACGATAAAATCAAATGTTTCTATTGGGATGCCAGGGTTATAGGAGACCTCCATCGGTTTGTCTGCCTTTGGTGAGAGCTGAAAAACGGATTGCTCCTCGATCTCGGCGTCAAACTCTTCCTCTCCTTTGAGCATAGAATAAAGCCTTTGAATCGTAGTTATGCATACTCGACTGACAGGGTCCAAGGTGTTTGAAGTGAGATGCTGGATATTGTAAAGCTCTGTAAACTTTCTGCCGTCGTCCGGGGTTACATACTGTTGGAATTCTCTTCTCGTCTGACGCCCCAGATTGCTTCTGTCGACCAAAAAGAGGACTCTTTTTGCATTAGCAAATTTTATTAATCGGTAAATGAAGCTCACAGCCGTAAACGTCTTCCCGCCCCCTGATGCCATCTGGATGAGAGCCCTCGGTCTTGCCTCAGCAAAGGATTTTTCAAGGTTCTCAATAGCTTCAACCTGACAAATCCTTAATCCTTCTGTTATCAGAGTGGGCATATTCCCGAGTCTCGCCCTAAGAGTGTTTTCAGGCGAAAGCCGATCTTTGAGTGTTTCTGGCCTGTGAAAAGCAAATACCCTCCGTGAACGCGGATCGGGGTCTCTCAGGTCCCTGAAAAAAGTCTCTATGCCGGTGCTCTCGTAGGCAAATGGGAGGGGTTCCTGTACATGTGGTAGGTTTTCAGGGATGCTCGCTATGTACCTTTCGGATTGTTCAGCTACGCCGCTTAAGGTGGTGCCTTCTGGTTTTGCTTCTATGACTCCAACAGCTTCTCTATTTATGAAGAGTAGATAATCAGTTGGCCCCGATTGTAGGGGAAATTCGCGCACCGCGACGCCTAAAGAAGCTCCAAGATTCAATTCTTGTAGGTCCTGAATTTTCCAATCTGCAGCTTGAAGCAGTCGATCGATCTTCTGTCTTGCTTTTTCTTCTGGTTTCATAAAAGCGCACTCTCCCCGCTTTTAAGACCCTCTAAGAGAAATGATCCTCATGTATTCTATATCTTCCTGCCTTGAAAGTCAAGTATTTCTCCGTTGAACTTTAGTGTGAAAAAGCCTTTTTGAATCTAATCCGGAGTGTTATTCTGCAGTAAAGGCCGTGGGAACAGCAAATTTTGATTGACAAAAAGGCTTGGCTGGGCTTATTTTTCAGAGTTGGACCCAAAGCTAAATCACAGGAGGAATCATGGTAAAACACAGGGGCTTTACTTTTGAGAAGTTTGTATATGCGGTGGGAGAAGATCTACTGAAGGGTTACTTCTCTAAGAGAGATATCAAGGTGCCGTTGGGAACTCCGCTGGACTATGAGCACGTGCAGAAGTTATTGGATGAACTGGGTGAAAATGCAGAGAAGGAGATTGATGAGGAGTTCCGTCGCATAAATGACGTGGCAGAGAGAGGGCAAGATTATTTGGAGACTGCAAAAAACGAATTTGGAATCCAGACACCTGATGATGAACCGAGAGAAAAAACAGCTATGAGGCTATTCTTGCGTGAGAACCCGGATGCGTTTAAGATGGCTTATGACTACTATCTGTATCGCACCATAGCGGCGAATCTGAGCCATCATCAGTTCCCACTGGGGCAAGTAGACTGTAGCAAGAAGTGCTTAGGTCGATTTAGAGCTAAGATAGCGGAACATTACCAAAGGCAGGCAAAAAGTGAGGATTGCAGTGTCAGACATCGTGTGGATGGGGATAATCATATTATTTTTGTGGCAAGGGGTGACTTCGTGAAGACTCAGCCTGTATGGGAGAATAGGACGGTTAAAAACCGTTATTTTCGCCCGGCCAAGGAGGACGTTCTTATTTTCAACACAAAAAACTCTGTTCTGAGTTTGAAGATCGCCAGTAGGGGTAAAGATGACAAGACGGAATATATCAAGGCGTTTGGGTATCATGTGCTGGGTAAACACAGGATCGAGGATGAGGTTTTTGAAAATAGTCTAGTCTCTCTGCTCCCGATCCAGAATGGTAGTTTCAATTATGAAGGAAACGAGCATATCAAGTGGGTGAAGCTGGTGGAAGTGCAGATGCGGATTCAGGAGAGGGCTCCTATAAGATTGAAGATAAATTCAAATGACTTAGCTGGAGCGTTGGAAAGGGTCTTGGGTATTTCGCTTCAAGATGGCGAATTGCTTTCTGCTAGATTGAAGTTCAAGCTTGAACACGATGGGAAGTTGCAAAGACCTGTGACCGTGGAATTGAAACCGCCAGAACAGACTAATCTGAATAAGAAGCGGGATATAACCATCATTGAGGATTATTTGAGAGAAAATGAAGTTTTGCTTATCTGATCGATTATTCAGGTACGTGTTACGAAGGGTCGAGAAGTTTCCTGAAGCGACCTTCACGGAGGCTGAGCTTAGGAAGATCTCCTCTGATGGATTTGATTATTTGCTGAAAGAGAAGTTGCTCAAATATAAACAGAGCGATCCTGATAAAGAGACCTTTCCCTGCCCTACTCCGTGCGACAAAGGGTGCGACAGGGCTATTGGCAAGATAGTCCAAGGCTATCAGGCTATATGCCCCGAATATTCGAGCGTCAAGCCGATTTCCCTTACAAAGAGCGATCTAAATAGATACATCTTTGATGTTAGCCGGTTGGTTAGCATTATAAAGAAGAAGAATCAGCTGGTGGGATCGACTTATTCAATTAACGAACGGATTTCCTTTGTGGGCGAAAAGAGCGTTGGGGAGAAGCGCGTCGGGGTGTTTCTCGCTTTCCTGAGGAATAAAAGAGAGGCGGATTCGCTGCTTTTGGGACTCAGCAATCAAATTCCTACCTATGAGAGGACTCTTGTCTTGCTGCCGTTGTTTGATAAGACTCCGCAAAGACTTTCAGCGAGCCTGGAAAGACAGAATATCATGGTGGCGAGGTTTGAGGAGGCTTTTTTAGAGTCTGATCTTGTCATAGATTTTGCACGGCTGGAGAGAAGAAGAAAGCCAAAAGTTGGTGTGGAGTATCCTCCTAAAACATCAAAACAGCAGAGGGATTATGAGAAGTATCTTTACCTGTGTAAAGACAGGCTTTTCATTACTGGAAAAGTGCCTAAAAAAAGAAGCAATTTGATTCGGGTGAATGATAAAGAGATCAGAGTGCCGGACAGCGAGATGCTTCTCTTGCTTTGCCTGGTGATGGAGCTAAAGAAGGTCAAGGGAGGTTGGGTGACCACAGCCGAGCTTTACAAACAAGAGATTACCGAGGAAGATATTCCGCATCGGTTGATTGACCGCTTGCGAAAGAGGCTTGCTCTGGGGCTCTTAGAGAGGAATGGTGAGAAATTCATTGAGAACGATGGGAGAGGAGGCTACCGGATATCGACACACCCGGACTTTGTGGTAGTTGAGAAGAGAAATTGGCTGGTGAAGAAGTACAATGAGCTGAAAGAGGCGATCAGAAAGGAAAGGGAGAGAAGGGAATTGCGCAGGAAGAGGCGGGAAGAGGCTGAAGTGAAAAGAGCGCTTTTGAAACAAAAATGAAACAGTTCGTACTTAAGTCACTGTTGGATAACGAAAGATAGAGGGGTGCCAGCCCGAAGGCCCCCTTCTGATTGAGCGGGAGGGGGTTTTTTCTATTTCGTCGTGAGAAAACTCTTTGATCACACCTTAACGTCTCCTCTAAGGGTCCTGCAACCCGCAACCCTCAGGCCATCACCCCAGCTCTTGATTTTGACCGAGGGCCTGCAGGAATAACAATGGGGTGAAACCCGCAAATCTCTTTCCCTTGGCTCATAGTGGTCTACCTGTGGGAGTCCTGATCTGGCCTGGCCTTAACTGATAACTGCGGTCGGAGTTTCTCTCCGGCTACTGGGGGGATCTACCGACCCGACGGTTTTTGGTGCTTGACAAGACGATTCTTACGAGTATTTTGAGATATTATAGATCGAGATAGCGAGTTCGGAGGGTACAGGAGAGGCATAGTTGTTTTGTGCTCGAATGTGCCGGCTTGTGCAAAATTCCACTATCAACAAGGGAGGTCCGAATGAAGCGAGCATGGCTGATAATGTCTGTCACCGTTCTGTCCTTAGTGTCGGTCTTGAGCGCAACTGCCTTTGGCCAGACCGTTGGGAAGCAGTATTTCCTTGACCGTCCTGGAAAGACGATTCCTGGTCACCCTGGACCCGGAATGCATGCTATCTCCATCCGGTTCCCACATGGTTCCATAGCTCGGGTTCTGGCCATGGACCAGCAGACTGGCTGGTATCAAGTGGAAGTGGAGGATGACAGCGCATGGATAGTCAAGAAGTACTTCGGCGATGAAGTCGAACCGGTTATTCCAGGGACAGCTTTACCGACCTACAGGGTAGGAACCTGGAATGGCTAAAAGACGGCAAAACGCGGGGCTTCCCGGAAAACACGTATGGCGGGCCTACGCTTCCTCCGAGAACTGATCAAGACTACGCTGCAATCGCCGAGGTGATCTCTCAGGAATTGGAGGCGGCCATTCTGGTGCTCACCGAAATAAACGGTTTCACTGCTACAGGGGAGGAGGGCGAATGCATTGAATCGCCAGAACTGGATCGGCTACTTTCTCATCTGGGAGAGAATTTCGAGTATGAGATAACAGCTTCGGGTCACCAACAGCACGTGGCGATACTCTATGACGAGAGCAAGGTCCGGCTCAACACGGTTTTTGAGATAGAGGTGCCTTACGAGAGGGAGCAGAACAAGGACATCTTTGCGCGAGATCCTTTAGTGGCTCATGTTACATTCTTGGTCCAGGGAGTCGATCACGGGCTGAATGACTTCGTGATCGTAGGGCTTCATCTCGCATCGGGTCAGAAGAACCACAAGAATCACGATAAAGCCATGCAGATCCTGCTGGACAATCTGGATTTCCTGCTTGAAGAAGGTGAAAATCTGCCCAGTGGGGAGACTGACATAATCATAACCGGCGACCTTAATCTGAGTATCTTTGACAACAAGAGGGAGCGTGTGCTGGAGAGGATGGAAGCCGGGGGATATGACATCTTGGCCGACGACCCATACCCGGCCACGAGACTGTCCGGAGTTCCGCTCGAGCCTAAGAGTAAGATAGACTACATTATCGTGACCGATGAGATGAGAGGTCAGGACAACGAAGTAGATACGTCTCAGGCCACTGTCCATCAAGACCTGGCGAACCAGGACTATGCGAGCTTTCGGCGGGTTTTCAGCGATCATTTCCCCGTGACGGTGGAAATGAACTTACTTCAGGATGATGACTAAACCGCTTGACGCCCAATAACGGCTCGTTCAGATTCATCTTGCTTCTGATTCTTGGGATTACTTACGTGCTGGCAATGATACTGTAACAGAGAGGACAGGGTAGTCGCCAGCCCTGATGAGTAGAGTGAGAGCATATTTCATGGCGACAAAGCTGACGGTCTTATGGCGCACGAACTTCAGCACCTGCAGAATTAGAAAAGGGAAAGGAGTCGGACAATGAAGATCTTGCTGGGTCCTATCTTAGGAGCCGTCACCCGAGAGAGCGCCAAGGTCTGGATCTTTTGGAATCGTGATCCTGATAACGAGATCTCGCCCCAATGTCGTGTTTTCAAGGATCGCAGTTGCACTGAAGAGGTTTCTCGATCGGAGTTCAAGACCGTTTCCAGGTCAGTTCATGAAGTCGACGGCATTCACGGTATAGCCAGCCTGGCCGAAATCTCTTTCCCATCGGAGGGAGGGGAATTCTATTTCAAAATAACTTTTGATCCCAAAGGCAGATCTGAAAATAATCAGGTCCATTCGATTCGTCCTTTCCCGAAAATTGGGTTGACTGTCGACAGTTTTTCCTTTGGTTTAATCTCTTGTCATCACCCTTGGTTCAGGCCAGACAAAGACAAGAAGATAGTCGCCACCATGTGGCGGCACCTTGGTGATGAGATGCAGAAGCACGACTGTCGTTTTCTCATCCAGGCAGGTGACCAAGTGTACGCCGACCACGACCAGTTCAATGCTTGGGAGAGGAGTCTGAAAACAGCTTCGCAGCAGGAAAAGCTAAGCTATTATCGCCAGACATACCTGAAGAGTTGGGATTTCCCGAACGTTCAGGACGTTATGAGAGCATTTCCTCAATACATGATCTGGGATGATCATGAGATCACAAATGGTTGGGGATCGGATGAAAGGCATTCAGAGGATCCCACTTGCCGGCAGGTTTTCGAGGTCGCTCGCCAAGCTTATGTGGAATTCCAGCACAGTCATAATCCTGATCCCCTCCGTCAAGGAGAGTTCTATTTTGCCTTCAACTACGGCACTGTTGCGTTTTTGTTTCTGGACCTCAGAGGGCACCGCGATTTTACGCGCTACAACAGCGAGATGCCCGGGAATGGTTACCCATTGGCGGGAAAGATGCAATGGGAAGACATAAAAGCGTGGCTTGAGAGTGAGATCGTTCAGGAGAGCAAGATGCTGTTTGTGGTTACCTCTGTTCCGACATTTCATCTGAGCCGCAAATGGGGAAGTCTGGGAAGATTCAAGAATGACGTGCGGGATCAATGGTCAACCTCGCATAACAAAGGCGAACGCAGACTTCTACTGGATTTACTGTATCAGTGGTCTGGCCCAAAGAAACGACCCGTGTTTATTCTGGGTGGCGATGTTCACGTTGGAACTATCGGTGAAGCGACAGAAATTGAAACAGGAAAAAAGATTCATCAGATTACCTCCTCACCAATAACCAATAAGCCAGCTTGGTTTTTGGATCTCTTTCTGGCATTGTTCAGCAAGAAATTCAAATTTCACCTCGAAGAAGGTGACAAAAGGCCAGTCCATGGGAAGATCACCAAACGATTTCGCAGACGAAACTTTGCCGTGGTCAAAGTTGAGTTTACTCAGCAAAACCCGAGGGTATACCTTCATATGTACACAGTGCGGGGGAAGAGAGTAAGATGCCGCTTGACACAGTATGATTTTGGCGACAAGACACCCTCGATGAATTCCTGCTGAGGAGTTTCAGTGTGAATACAATGTTAACTGAGAAGGTTGAGGTGGAGGTTTTGGTGCTCTGAATCGTGGGAAGAGATAGGCTGATCGACCCACTAAACAAAGAAGACCGCTGTTCCGTAAGTTTCCGAGCCAACTTCGCCTTTTTGAGACGCACGGTCCCGCACTTACTGGAATTCGGCGCAAAAGTCAAGAGTCTCGGCCCATAGTGAACGCACTGTGGAAGAGACCCCGCTGATTACAGACTTCTAACACCGTCCAACAGAACTCTCATAGCCTTGCAGTCATCCTCATTGTATTTCAATATTCGTTGCCGAATCTCTTCGTCTTTACTTTCAACCCATCGGTGATACCACACCACTGAAGACGCGCCAGATGGGTCAGGGTCTCGCCACGAGAAGCCAAGGTATGATGCCAAAGTCTTGATTGAGTGATCATGTGTTGGCCATTCAGTTTTCCCTCTTACAACATCGTAATACAGATCAATTGAGTTCTCGGACGAGAACAAGTCTTCAATTTCCTCTTGGGTAGCTACGTCAGGATACTTCTTCTGGAGCTTTTTCCACCAGGTGCGCTCATATTTGGTGTAATAGTAGATAAGGCAGGACCGTGAGCCCTTTAGATATCTCCAAGCTTCAGCAAAAGCTCTTTCCTCTTCCTGCGGCGCAGGTTCATTGGCAAAGAATGAAAGGTATCTCTCGCTACCACCGCCTCGATTCTTGCGCTCGACGAAGCCGTGCAAATAGCAAATGTCCCTCATGGGGTCGGTCTCAACATCGAAAAAGATCTCAACGTCTGAGGCTGGTAAGTTTACTGGCTCCTTCAAAATACCTTTTGAGTTGGGCTGGAGTAGCAGTTGGGCGCGAGATTGGAATTTCCTTAGAGAATCTGGGCCAACACCAGGGATCACGGTCTTCTTGCCTTTAATCAGAGGGTCGATGTCTGATTTGGCGAGTTCGGAGAGGTCTTTGAAATAAGGCAGCATTGCGTCGCGTTTCGCCCTGCCCAGATCTGGAATCAGCGTGAGGTCGTTTGCTTCCTTCAAGGCTTTTGTGCACACAGTTCGCCAGTGGCAGAGTTTACAAGTGCCTGCGTATGCTGGTAAGGTCTGTTCTTTTCCTGAGATGATCAAAAGGGCCTTGACGAGATGCTCTTGGTATAGATCCCAAAGAGTGTTCGCGTTGGTCTTGCTTTTGGGAGCATCCAGGTCATAGATAGTCTCTTCACCATGTACATCCCAAATAAATGGCGTACGCCCTTCAGAAAATCCGAGCTTTTCAAGAATATCAGTGTAGAGTGCAAGCTGGACGGCATAATGCTTCTTAGGTTTCCGATCCTCCAAGTCTGACGTACCCTCCTCCCCCGCTCCACTTTTTATGTCGCCTGCAACGTAACGCTGATTTCTCCTGCGCAAAAGGTCAGGTTCACCAATCAGGTCGTCGGCTCTAATTCGGCCCGAGTAGATTAATCCATCACCGCGACGCATCGCCTCGATCGTGGCAACCTCTTTTTCCTCGCCCACGTAAGCACTAAGATCCGTAAACGGGATCTCCAAATCCTCTATTACCTCTTTCTCGAAAGCATTACCCTTATCCCACAAGAGTTGAACGAATGAGCTGATTGGATCCTTGTCAGCAGGATTTCCGAAAAGATCCAGATTAACACGATGCGGACACTGAACAAGGTTGTAAAGGATTGAAGCAGTGACACCTCT
>CAYOFL010000003.1:22127-66278 GCA_964403165.1 uncultured Ignavibacteria bacterium | reverse complement strand
CTCAGCCATGAAGCCGGAGCCAATCGAAACCAAGGTGGATGTGGTGATGATCGGGGATAACCGCCTTTACCATCTGCTTTATCATCTGGACGACGATTTCAAGAAGATATTCAAGGTGAAGGCAGATTTCGATTCAGTAATGCCCAAGGATGAACAGAACATTCACCAGTATGCCTGCTTAATAAAGAAAATCTGTGATGAAGACAAGCTTTTGCCATTTGATAAAAGCGGTGTGGGGGGAGTGGTGGAGTTTGGAGTGAGGGTGGCAGGAAGTCAGAAGAAATTATCCACCCGTTTCACTATAATTGCCGACCTGATCCGGGAGGCAAGTTATTGGTCAACCAATGCAGATAGCCATGTGGTGAAGCTCGAACACGTGGAAAAGGCTATTGAGGAATGGATAGAGCGGGTAAGCCTGCTCGAGGATAAGATTCAGGAGATGATCGAGGATGGAACCATCATGATCGATTCTGAAGGAGCTGTTACCGGACAGATCAACGGACTTTCAGTTTATGACTTGGGCGAATACGCCTTTGGCAAACCCACCCGCATAACCGCCAGAACCTCCATGGGACGGGCCGGGGTGATAAACATCGAAAGGGAAGCCGATCTCTCCGGAGCAACCCACAACAAGGGAGTGCTCATCTTGGGCGGCTACCTCAGAGGGAAATATGCCCAGAATAAACCCATGACCATGAGTGCCAGCATATGCTTTGAGCAGTCATATTCCGGGGTGGAAGGGGACAGCGCCTCCTCCACCGAGGTATATGCTATTCTCTCCAGCCTGTCTGGGTTCCCTCTAAGACAGGATATTGCGGTCACCGGCTCCATAAATCAAAAAGGGGAGATTCAGCCTATCGGTGGAGTAAACGAAAAGACAGAAGGCTTTTATCAGGTTTGCAAAGCCTTTGGCTTGACCGGCACTCAGGGGGTGATGATTCCACATCAGAACGTGAAGGATCTGATGCTCAAGCCTGAGGTGGTGGAGGCGGTAAAGGAAGGAAAATTTCATGTCTATGCAGTGAAGACCATCGATCAGGGGATTGAGATTCTCACCGGAATGAAAGCAGGAGAGAGAAAAGAGGATGGCACCTTTGAGCAGGGAAGCGTAAACGACCTGGTGGATAAACAGCTCAGACAATACGCCGAGAGTTGGAAGAGCTTTGGTGTAGAAGAAGCTCGCAGAGAAGAAAAACCGTAGCTTTGGAGTATCGTTGTTGTTGCGGGGTACCCTTCGGCCTGAGTCCTCAGGGCAAGCCCTTACCCCGCAACTGATACGGTTCGGGGTGAGGGTTCATCCTGAATGGATTTCCCTCGATCCTGAGATCTTCGGGATCGAAGGACACCCTGAAGGGCACCCCGAACCAACATTAAAGCTACCTGAGTCGAAAGCTAATGGAAAATCTGATCATCAATTTCGGATACCCGGCATTGTTTCTGGGTTGTCTTTTAGAAGGAGAATCGGTTTTGATTGCGGCTGGATTTTTAGCCAGAAGTGGTTATTTAGACCTTAGTCTGGTCATGCTGATTGCCCTGGCAGCTACATATACAGCAGACGTGACTATATATTTTTTGGGAAGGAAAAAAGGTGAAGGAATAATCTCGAAGTTTCCGGTAGCAAAGAAATATTATCCCAAGGTCAGGGCTTTATTTGACAAATATGGCATCTGGGCAATTTTTATCACCCGATACCTCTACGGTTTTAGATTAGCCGCCGCCGCTTCTATGGGGACGATGAAAATGAATAAGGGCAAGTATTTGCCCTTCGACTTTCTTTCCTGCACCATTTGGGCCATGCTTATCGGCGGTCTGGGTTATATGTTCGGCGCAAGCCTGGAGGCTTTGATCGGACAGATCAAGCATTATGAGGAGATAGTTGTTTTATTCATTATCATTGCAGGGCTGGGCCTCTGGCTGTTTCGAAGAATGTGGAGTAAAAGAGAGTGCCAAAAGATCAATTAAGTGAAAGGATAAGTCAAAGATTGAAAGGTTAAGTTATAAAAATCCTTAGATATTCTTTTACAACATTCATATGAGATATAATTTTTAGAAACTTCAACAGTTTCAAAACGTATGAAAAACTAAAGATGCGGCTTTAGTCTTGAAACTCGAGGGTTACGATGAGAGCAAAATTGAAAACCTCGTGGTTTTTCTATGCCTCCATAGTTTTTCTCCTTGCAGTTTTCTGTTTCTCAGATAAAGCATCCTCTTCTGATGAATTCACCCGGGTTGCGCAAGCCAGAACGTCCGGTAAGGTGAAGGAGTTTCGCCTGACTGCTCCTGCCAATCTGGGAGGAAATGTAAGCTTGCAGGTTGGGGATGAAGACGGTTGTTTAGTGGAATTTGAATGCTGGGCAAGAGCTAAAGATCGTAAGATGGCAAAAGAGTTTACGGAATTGGTAAAGATGTATCTGGAGACAGAAGACGAGGTGGTGACAGTGAAATTGACTACTCCCCGCAATGCCCCATGGGAAGGAACGAACCACGCAATAAAGGTAACCCTGGATATATACGTGCCTCCGGATATCATGGTAGAGACAAAGACCAAAAATTTCTGCCTGGATATTTCCGGTCCCCTTAAAAGGGTGGATATCAGAAATAGCTATGGAAAGGTTGAAGTTAGGGACGTCTCCGAAGAGACCAATATCAACGGGAGCTATAATAAAGTGGAAGTGGAGAATATAGAGGGGAATCTGGAAATCGAAACCAGCTATAATAAAATCTACGTAGAGGGTGTAGACACTAAAGGGGGGAAAGCTTATCTTAAGACAAGTTACGCCAAAATCGAAGTGGAAGATTTTACCGGACAACTGGAGGCATATACCGTTTACAGCCCCATCTGTTGCTCCAATATAATCCTTCTGGGTGGAACTAACGAGATCAAAACGGTTTATTCCAAGATTGATTTGGAGCTTGAGGAGGTGGAAGATTGCAAGCTTTATGTGAACAATAGTTACGGCAACATTAATGTGGTGGCTCCCAGAGATCTGTCTGCCCGACTTATACTGACTGTGGGTCGCGGCGGAAAGATAAACACCAGCCGGATTTTGATCAAACCGCGGGTGTTGGAAAAGACCAGGCTGGAGGGCATTTGCGGCGACGGAGACTCTGAGATTGAACTGGATATAGACGGCATTGGGAAAATCCTTCTGGAGGGAAGATAATTTTTTAACTTCTTTACCTTTCCCCTTCAGGATTCACCTTGAAGGAGATAGGGGGTGAGGTTGCTCCGAAAATCCAGAGGCACAGAGAAATCTAAAAAGACCAAGTGCGAAAGGTTTTGTGGTTCGGCTTCGCTCACCACCCTGAGCGGAGTCGAAGGGCTGGAGTGTCCCGCCTTTGGCGGGACCTGAAGCTCTTTGAGAACAACGAGCTTTTATAAGGTTCACCTAAAGGTGAACACTCCAAATTCTCCTTTTCAAGCAGTGCGAAGAATCCATATGAATTTTTTCAAATACCTCACACAAAAATGTTGACCATGAGATTCTACGAACATCCATGGGATGAAAAAGTCTTACCAGAGCTGCAAAACCATCAAACTTTTCCTTACCAGGAGGTTTAAGATGAAAAGGGTCATCTTTCTTGCGGGTATTATTTTGGCTCTCTTTATTGCACCTCTGGGATTCTGTTATGATTCACCCACGGAGAGCTTCATTCTTCCTTACAATTCTGTGGCAACCTCGGATGATATTTCCTCCATAAGTTTTAATCCCGCAGGGTTGGGGCTAGGGAGAGGATTTCAGACCGGGTTCTTTCATACCTTTTCTGACTCCAGCTTTGAAGGTAACAATGCCTGGCTTCTTTGTGCCGGGGGATTGGGTTTTTCAGTGGAGTGGTTGGGTAACATCACTCCACAGACCTATAGAAAATACACCCTGTCCAGCGGAGGAGAATTTGTAGATGGATTCTTCTGGGGAACAAGCTATAGCTGGTTTGGATCAAGAAATAAAGATTACGATAAGCTTTCCTCCTGGAAGCTGGGACTGCTTGCCCGCCCGTTTGAATTTCTCTCTTTGGGGGTGGTAGCAAAAGATATCAATCGTCCCCGATTTTGTGGTGAAAAAACGGAGATCTCTTATGATTTTGGTCTGGCAATAAGACCTTTAGGTGGATTTTTACGTGACAGGCTGACTCTATCAGCTGATGCTTCTTTTGCTCAAAACGAAAAGCTGAAGGATGCGACCACCAGATTCAGAGCGGAGTTAGAACCCTTAGATGGTTTCATCTTTTTCGGGGATATAGATGACGATGGTAATTTTGGCTTAGGGGGGAAGATTAATCTGCCCAATTCGGGAGCGGGATCGTATAGCTCCGTCACAAAAGACTATGATTACAACCAGGGGGTGGTATATGCCACTCTTTCCCACGATAGATATCGCACACTGCTGGAAAGGAAGGATAATTTCTTAGAAGTTAAACTTTCTGGCAAGATCGTGGAGGAGAACACCCGGGTGGGTATCTTTGGCAAAAAGAAACCCACGATGATGGATTTGCTCACCGATATAGACAGGGCAAAAGAGGATAAGACAATCAAAGGGATATTGCTCCGCATCGATTCTTTTGATATGGGGCTGGCAAAGATTCAGGAGATCAGAGAGGCGCTCTCAGATTTCAAAAGGAGCGGAAAGCGCGTGATCGCCTTTATGGAATATGGTAGAAACAGGGAGTATTATTTAGCTACTGCGGCAGACAAGATCGTTCTGTTGCCTTCCGGCTATCTGTCGGTAACTGGACTTGCGGCGGAGGTTACCTTCATCAAGGGGACTTTAGACAAGTTAGGTATCGTGGCTGATTTTGAGCATATCGGCGACTACAAGAGCGCCTCTGATCTGGTTACCCGGGAGAGCATGTCTAAAGCTCACCGGGAGGTGGTCAATTCTCTTTTAGACGATTTTTACGATCAGATGACCAGCGCGATAGCTGAGGGTAGAGGTTGGACTCAGGAGGAAACCAAATCCAAAATCGATTCAGGACCCTTTACCGCCACCGAGGCTTGGAAACAAAATTTAGTGGATACGCTCCTATTTTACGATCAGATGGATGATCTGATCAAAAAGGAGACATGGGCGAAACCAAGAAGGCTGGCTCACCAGGTTTACCAAAAAAGACGCTACTTTAAATATAGTTGGTCTATTCCTCCCAAAATTGCAGTCATCTTTGCCACCGGTTTTATCACCTCCGGGAAAAGTGGCAAAGCCTTCCTTATAGGTGACTATATGGGATCAGAGACCATCGCCCAAGCTATAAGAAGGGCACGGGAAGACAAAACAGTAAAAGCAATCGTATTCCGAGTGGACAGCGGGGGAGGCGAAGGTATTGCATCGGATGTGATTTTAAGGGAGATCATACGAACCAAAGAAAAAAAGCCCTTTATAGTCTCCATGTCGGATGTGGCTGGATCGGGCGGATACTGGATCTCCTGCGCCGCGGACACCATCATCTCCATGCCCGGCACATATACTGGCTCCATAGGGGTGATAATGGGGAAACCCAGCTTGGAGGGATTATATGAGAAAATCGGTTTTGATATAGAGGTGGTCAAAAGGGGGAAGCATGCAGACATTTTTACCACCACGCGGGAATTTAGCGATGAAGAAAGGGAGATAGTCAGAAGGCAGATTGAGGAATCTTACTCCGACTTTATCCGCAAGGTGGCAGAAGGAAGAGGTATGTCTGAGGCAGAGGTGGACTCCATCGGACAGGGTCGGGTGTGGACCGGAAGACAGGCAGAAGAGAACGGGCTGGTGGATATGCTGGGAGGTTTGAATTTAGCATTAGCCATTGCAAAAGAAAAAGCGGGCTTGGCTGAAGATGCCGAGGTGGAGATCGTCACTCTCCCCAAACGGAAATTCTCCTTAGGGTTAGGTATGCAAACCATGTTTTCCTCCTCACCTGATCTGAAATCGATCATAGAGGAACTGAAAGAGGAAAATATCTTCGGGGATGATCAAATTCTTCTGCTTATGCCTTTTACCATTGACATCAAATGAGAAAAATTTTATATTAATTCGATACTTTGATGAAGCCTTTTAAGAATAGTGATACTCCGGTAGGCATGGAAGCCCGCACCTAAAACCAACCTTTGCCATGCAGACCCAGTGATTCTTGAGAGTTGAAAAATGGTTTATCAAAACCCAATATTTAAAAAGAGATACCTTAACTTTTAACCGGGAGGTTGATGTGTTAAAGTCCGTCACAAGATCCCTTTTAATCACCCTGTTTTTAGCTTTCCTTTGCCAGGCCAGCTTTGGTCAGATCGAGTTTCCAGTGGAAAAGTATGTGCTGGATAATGGTCTGACCGTTTTGATCTCTGAGGATCACTCTGCGCCGGTGGTGAGCTTTCAGGTGTGGTATCATGTAGGGTCGAAAAACGAAAGACCGGGCATAACCGGCATCTCTCATTTAAGTGAGCATATGATGTTCAAGGGATCGAAAAACATCGGTCCGGAGGAGCATGCCCGCATAATTCAAGCCAACGGAGGCATAGACAATGCCGGGACTTCTTTTGACTACACCATGTATTGGGAAAAGCTCTCCAGCGACAAGCTGGAGCTGGCAATCAGCCTGGAGGCGGAAAGGTTGAAGTATCTGACCCCCACCCAGGAGACCTTTTCATCGGAAAGAGAGGTGGTAAAAGAGGAGAGAAGGATGGGGATAGATAATTCCCCCTACGGAGCTTTATTTGAACAACTGCTTAATACCGCCTTTGTAGCTTATCCCTATCACTGGCATATCATCGGTTTCATGTCCGACATAGACAATATCACCTTGGACGATCTTAAGGAGCATTACAAAACGTATTACGTTCCCGGCAATGCCACCGTAGTGGTGGCAGGAGACGTGAAATCCAAGGAGGTAATGAAGCTTTTAAACAAATATTATGGTGACATCCCCTTCCAGCCACCACCTCCGGAAGTAGGGACAGTGGAGCCAGAACAGAAGGGGGAAAGGATTGCCTATGTGCATAAGATAGGTCAGATGCCGGGTTTCATAGTGGGTTATCATATTCCTGAGTCGGGTCACCCGGACACCTATCCTCTCACCGTGGCCGCTCGAATTCTCTTCTTCGGACAAAGCTCCCGACTCTATCAGAAGATGGTATATCAGGATCAGTCAGCGTTGGTGGTGTTTGGAGATTGTTTTTCCTTGGAGGATCCCAGCCTTTTCTTCACCTTCGCCATAATGCAACCAGGACATACGGCGGAGGAGGGACAAACCACCTTGTATGAACAGATCGATAAGCTCAAAGAAGAGCCGGTGGATTCAATCGAACTGGCGAAAGCAAAAAATCAACTTGAGGCTGAGTTTATTTTTGGGCTTCAATCGGTAAGTGACAAAGGACAACAAATCGGATACTATCAGACCATACTGGGAGACCACACCAAACTGTTTGATGAGGCAGACAAATACCAGGCAGTCACCGCTGAGGACATAATGCGGGTTGCAAAAAAATATTTTGACTCAAAAAACAGAAATGTAGCGGTGTTGGTTCCGGAAATGCCGGAAGGGATGTCGTTCCCTCAGTAAATCATAATGCTTTCATCAAACTAAAAAGAAAAATATCAAAGTTCAAAAAGGAGATGAAAAATGGAGATGAAAAAATTTAAACCCCAATTGATCTGCTTCTTTATCCTTGCTTTTATTCTTTTTTTAATCTGGGGGAGTTTTGTCACTGCCACAGCCCAGGAGATAAAACTTCCCCCCATCGAGAAGACCACCTTAGATAATGGCCTGAAGGTAATAATAATCGAGCATCATGAGCTTCCATTAGTGGCTTTCCGTCTGGTTTTGAAATCGGGCTCTGTTTGCGATCCCTCTGGTAAGGCGGGATTAGCTAATCTGACTGCGGGGCTTTTGCGCAAGGGAACCAAGACCAGAAACGCCACTCAAATTGCCGAAGAGATTGATTTTGTGGGAGGGAATCTGGGCGCTGGGGCAGGGTTGGATGCCACCTTTGCCACCTGCCAGGTGCTCACCAAACACTTGGATGTGGGACTGGACTTGCTCTCCGACATAATCCTTAATCCCACCTTCAAGGAGGATGAGATTGAGAGATTGGCAAAACAGACCCTGGCGGGAATAAAGCAACAGAAGGATGACCCCAGAAGTGTGGCGGAGGAAAAATTCAGGGGGTTTGTCTTTGGTGATCACCCTTATGGTCAGCCCAGCGAGGGAACCGAGGAGAGCATCGTTGCCCTAACCCGGGACGATATTGTCGACTTCCACAAAAAATACTATGTGCCTAACAATGCCATCCTGGCGGTGGTGGGGGACGTGAAAAGTGGTGAGGCGATAAAGAAGGTTAAAGCAAAGTTCTCACAATGGGGAGGGAAAGAAGTAACGCCACCCGGTTTTGCCGAACCCCCGGCAATAACCGGACATCAAATCCTTCTGGTGGATAAGCCCGACTTAACCCAGACTTACATAAATGTGGGGCATTTGGGCATAAGAAGAAAGAATCCGGACTATTTTGCGGTGAGGGTGATGAATTATATCCTGGGAGGTGGAGGATTCGCTTCCCGGATGATGGCTGAGATAAGAGCCAAAAGAGGGCTGACCTATGGAATTCACTGCAACTTTGATTCATACAAGCTAAGAGGAGCATACAAGGTCAGCACCTTCACCCGGAATGACTCCACCTCTGCGGCTATCAGTGCGATAATCGAGCAGATAAAGAGGATGCGAGCTGAAGAGGTGACGGACAAAGAATTGGAGGATACCAAGTCATTTTACAACGGATATTTTCCTCTCCAGTTCGAGACCCCCCAGCAGATCGCCACACAGATTTTGAATGTGGAGCTTTACGATCTGGGTGAGGATTACATCAAGAATTTCCGGAAGAACATAAAGGCGGTGACCAAAAAAGACGTTTTGAGAGTGGCACAAAAATACTTAGATCCGGATAATCTAAAGCTGGTGGTGGTGAGCAAAGCGGAAGACGTTAAATCTTCACTTGAGTCGCTGGGAAGCGTGGAGGTTATCTCGTTCTTGGAGTAACAGAAAACTGTACCACATGTTTGGACAGGGGTTATAGAACTTGTTGAAAAGCTACATATCAGGGCGGGATATGCGTATGCATTCATACGAAAATTCCCGCCCCTATGGGAGACAATTATCTATCATCCATAGGGTAGGGTTCATCCTGAAGGGCATCTAGCCCCGTCAAAGGGGTTTTTTCAACAATCCCTTATAAAACCGCCCCAACATTTAGTTTCTCATAGCATAAAAAGCCCCCATTTGGGGGCTTTTGGTTGTGTAGTTGCCCGATTTATTGAAAATCCCCCGCTAATGGCGGGGCGATCGAGCATACAAAAAAGCCCAATCACCGCCTTTGCCCCGCCTCCGGCGGGATAAAAGCGGTATAAATTGGGTAACTACAATGCAAATGCACGTGTTCGGACAGGGGCTTGCCCTGAACGATTCGCCGTGAAGGGTTGCACCCCTGTCCGCCCAGACGCCCATACAGGCCCGTCTGGGGGCGGTCGTTTGACCGCAAAAAAAGTGCTCACGGCGTTTTTGATTGAAAAGAAAAGGTTTTCGTAGGGACAGCCCTTGTGGCTGTCCGCCTTAAAGTTAGGACAGGGACACTTCTCCCGCCAAAGGAGGGATCAGTGCAAGACAAGCCCTGTCCCTACGCATTGCCTCCTTTTCATAAGGAGTTTTTCAACACGCCCTTCAACCTCTGCCCCAAAAAGATTTAGGAAAGCCAATTCATCAAAGATTACCAAATGTGGGAGGACAAATTTTTTGCATGAGGGCAAAGTTGGTGTTGCGTGAAGTGGATTTTTTATTATATTGATTTTTTGCAAGGAACATAGCCATTGTGTATTTTCGAACTGGCAGAAATTTTATTGATTGTGGAGGTTTTTTGATGCTCTCTACTACTGGTTTTCGCAAGGGACTGAAGCTCAAGCTGGAGGGGGGGATCTATTACATCGTCGATTTTCAACATGCCCGCACCGCTCAGAGAAGAGCTTTCGTGAGAACCAAGCTGAAAAATATCAGGACCGGAGCAGTTCTGGAGAGGACCTTTGCCGCCGGCGAGACCTTTGAAGAGCCGGATTTTGAGGAGAAGACCATGCAATTCCTCTACTCTGCGGGGGGTGAATACCATTTTATGGACTCCAAGACCTACGATCAGTTAAGCCTGACCGAAGATCAGTTAGGAGACTTCAAATGGTATTTGAAGGAGAACGCAGAGTATAAGGTGATGTTCTTTGAAGGGCAACCGCTGAACGTGGATCTTCCTGCCTCGGTGGTGCTGAAAATTACCACCACCGAGCCGGGCATAAAGGGCGACTCTGTCACCAACCTTACCAAAAACGCCACATTGGAGACCGGACTGGTGGTCAAAGTTCCGCTCTTCGTAAACGAAGGTGAATACGTAAAGATCGACACGCGCACAAATGAATACATAGAGAGATCACAACAAGGGTAAGCTGAAAGTGCGTGTTTTCTATGAATAGCAATGAATGAGTCTTAAAATGCGGGAAAGATCAAAAAACAAGGTCCGCCGCCCGCCAGTTTCAGGGTGGATCGGAACGGATGAGTCGGGGAAGGGAGATTATTTCGGTCCTCTGGTCATAGGGGGAGTGTATGTGGACTCCAAGACCAAAGGCGCGCTTTTGAATTTGAAAGTAAGAGACAGCAAAAAGATATCAGATAATGTGATCAAAGAATTGGATTTTCAGATTCGCTCCCTATGTATCTATTCGGTGGTGGTGATCGGGCCGGAGAAATATAATCTACTTTATAACAAGATGAAAAATTTAAATAAGTTGTTAGCCTGGGGGCACGCCCGGGTGATAGAGAATATTCTTTTGCGGGTGGATTGTAACAAAGCCATCGCTGACCAGTTCGGATCCGAGCTTTTCATAAAAAACGCCCTGATGAAACTGGGAAAGAAAATTGAGCTGACCCAGATTCCCCGGGCAGAGTCAGACCTGGGGGTGGCGGCCGCCTCCATTCTTGCCCGAGCCGAGTTTTTAAGAAAAATGGAAAGGCTTTCTTCCGAATGTGGATTTGAGCTTTTCAAAGGTGCCTCCGAGCAGGTAGATTCTGCCGCCAGAAAGATCGTGGAGCAGATGGGAAAAGATGCCCTGAATAGATTTGTTAAGCTACATTTTAAAAATACTGTTCGAATAACGCACCAGATTTGAGAATTGAGAACTGAGTTAAAGGCTTAAAAACTCAAAACTCGAATCTCAATTCTCAAGACTGAATTTGGTTGCGGAGTAGAAAGATGTTTAATTTTCAAAACCTGAAAGTTTGGCAAAAGAGTGTAAACTTGATAACCAATTTGGATTCTCTGTTAGACGACTTGCCAAGGAAAGAACAATTCTCTTTGGGAGAACAAACGAGAAGGGCAGGTTTGTCGATTTCTTGTAACATAGCTGAGGGCTTGAGGGAGAAAATCAAAAAAGGAGGCGGTATATTTTTATAATGTTGCTAAGGGTTCTGTTTATGAGACGGTCAGTCTATTGGAGGTGATGAAGAATAAGGGATACGTGAGTGCTTCTGAGCATGAGCGGATGTATGAAATATGTGAAGAAATTGCAAAGATGCTCAGCGGGCTTATGAAATAACTCAAATCTCGAATCTCAATTCTCAAGACTGATGTTGGTCATTAAACAATTTTATTGAATTGCAAAGTGTCCATGATTCAATCAGAACAATCCTGCACCCAGGTGCTGGAAGAGATAAGAGGTGACAATATTTCCGGCGCATCCGAGCTTTCCCGGAAAGCCGCCTCCACCTTTGTTCTTTTCGCCTCCGAAAACGAGGCTGAGTCTGGCGAAGAATATTTCCACGCTCTTTTGAAGTTGGGCACAGAGCTGGTATCAGCCCAACCCCATATGGCTTCCATATTCAATCTGGTCAACTCCATATTATATTCGGTGGAAGAACTCTTGCCTACTCACACTCTGAATGAACTGGCGGAATTCACTAAACAGAAGGCAGAGGAATTCATATCCAATTCATTGAACTCAATTCAACTTATCGCTCAGAACGGAGAAAGATTGGTGGAGGAAGGTTCAAAGATTTTAACTCATTCCGCCTCCGGATCGATTCTGGCAATCTTAAAAAAAGCCAAAGAGAAGGGTAAGTCTTTTGAGGTGATCGTATGTGAGTCCCGCCCCATGCTGGAGGGACGACTTTTAGCCAGATTCTTGGGAAACGCTAAGATTCCGGTTACCCTGATAACGGATGCCGCCATGGGGTTTTTCGCCAAAGAGGCGGATATGTTTTTAGTGGGGGCGGACTCGATCTCTGAGACTGTCTTCGTCAACAAGATTGGAACCTTCTATCTTTGCCTTCTTTCTGAGGAGTATGGGGTTCCGCTTTATGTAGCATGTGAAAGAAGCAAATTCATCTCCAGCGCCTGGCGGCTTTCACCTCTTGCCAGCGGCGACCCTGAGGAGATTTTGGATTTCGAGCTTTTGAATGTGAAGGTGAAAAACCCATATTTCGAGGAGATTCCCCTTTCCTTCTGCCAACAGGTGATAACCAACGAGGGATTTTTTCCTCCCTCCGAAATTTCCCGTTACATCCGAAAGACCAGATTGTGCAAAAAGCTGATGGAGCACATAAGAGAACTTCATTTTTGAGTAGTCGGAAAAGGACTCAAGAGGGTTGCAAGAATTCAAAAAAATGGTAGCCGCCCCGCCTCTGGCGGGGCGCATCTTTACGCCCAAATGGGCGGCTACCACTCGACGTCTCATGAAAAAAGCAGATAAAGACCAGTTCAGAATCTTGTTTGTTTGCACCGGCAACACCTGCCGTAGTCCCATGGCAGAAGGCATTCTCAAAAAGATGTTAAAGCAGAGCCGAATTAATAACGTGAAAGTAAGTTCCGCCGGAATCCACGGACTTAGAAACGCTCCTGCCTCTCCCTTTGCCATTCAAGTAGCCAGGGTTGGCAATGTGGATTTGTCGGAGCACTTTTCCCGTGAGTTGACTACAAAGATGACCAGAGAATCCGATCTAATTCTGGCCATGTCGCAGGAACACTTAGATTATATCAGGCGAATTGACCAAAAATCTGGCGATAAGGCTTACCTTTTGAGAGCTTTCCCTCAATTAAACCTTGCCTCAAACGAAGGGCAAAACCAGGGCGTTTTGTTTATCAAAGACCCTATTGGGGGTGGTCTGGATGATTATGAACACAGTTTCTCAGAAATTGAGAAGGAGGTAGAAAGGATATTCCCCGAGCTTTTGCGCTTGGTGAAGAAAAGCTAATTTCCTTACCATCCTCAAATCTTAAGAACCAACGATGTGCCCGTACGGGCATGCCTGCGTATATTGGATGATGAGAAAAAATATGAGTTCTGCCCCTTTCAAATACATCTTGTTTCTGCTTGCCATACTGTTTATGGTCTTTTTCGGAAGTAAAGGTATACAAAGCACAGAGCCTCCAGAGAAGATCAAAGCAGGATCAAAAAAAGGAGCACCTTCTGATTTGAACCAGATGAGCGATACCACAAACTCAGATGAGATCCAAATCCCCCTTAAGCCCCCAAAGATGGAGATAAAACTGCGCTCACCAGAAGAGGGAAAACTTAAAAGGGTGGTCTCCAATCAGGCGTTCGGTGTGGGGGAAAGGCTGGAGTTTTCCGTGGGATATGGATTCATCAAAGCCGGAACCGCCGTGATGGAAATCCCTGAAATCACAAAGCAGGGCAACAGAAAATGTTATCACGTTGTTTCCACCGCCCGATCCAATAAATTCTTCTCCGTCTTCTTCAGGGTGGATGACAAGGTGGAATCGTTCATGGACGTGCATGGACTTTATTCTTTGCGTTATGATAAACATTTAAGGGAGGGAAAATTCAGAGCGGACGTTTCCATGATCTTCGATCAGGAGAATCATTTAGCCATTTATAACAACGAAAAAGATACGTTCGAGGTGGCGGAATATGCTCAGGATGTGCTTTCCGCCTTTTATTTCGTGAGAACTTGCCAACTGACCGTGGGGAGGTCAATCTTCGTGGACAATCATACAGATAAGAAGAACTATCCTCTGGAGGTAAAAGTTTTGCGAAAGGAGAGGGTGAAGGTGCGGGCAGGAGAGTTCGACTGCGTGGTGGTGGAGCCTATCTTAAAGACTCCTGGAATATTCGAGCAGAAAGGAAGCTTAACCGTATGGCTGACCGATGATGAGACCAAGATGCCGGTTTTGATGAAAAGCAAAGTGATCATTGGCTCCATCTCCACCGAGCTGATCAGTTATAAACTGGGAGAGGTGGGAAAATACTAAATGTCAAAATATACCCGAATAGACTTAAAGAAGATAAAAACATATTCAATCCGAAGTAGGAGAAACAAGACCCAGATAAAAAACTTCGGGAAACCGCTTGATCTGGATTCCGATATTTACGGATTTTTAAAAAGTCTGCCCAAATATTTAAAAGCTGAAGACTTAAAATCGCTTATAGATTCGATAGTGAATGCCAAACGCAAAAAAAAGCCTATTATTCTTATGTTAGGCGCTCATCCCATCAAATGCGGGCTTTCGCCGGTATTGATCGACCTTATGGAGGAGGGTTTTGTAACTTTATTAGCCACCAATGGAGCGGGAGCAATTCATGATTTAGAGATTGCTTTCTGGGGAAAGACCTCCGAACAGGTGGAGCAGGGAATTGAAGATGGGTCATTCGGCATGGCTAAACAGACCGGGGAGATCTTTAATTTTATCTCCACTTTTGCCTGCCAGAAGGATTTGGGACTGGGGGAGGCAATTGGCAAAAGAATATCAGAGCTCAAAGCCAGATTCAAAAAACATAGCCTTCTGGCAAACGCCTATCGGTTGAATGTCCCGGCTTGCGTGCATGTGGCTTTCGGGACAGATATAGTTCATCAGCACCCCAATTTTGATCCGGCATCCACGGGGAAAGCAACTTATGCAGATTTTAAAATCTTAGCTGATGAAGTTTCCAGATTAAACAACGGAGGGGTGGTTTTGCATTTTGGATCAGCGGTAATCCTGCCAGAGGTCTTTTTAAAGGCGCTTTCCGTGGCTCGAAATATCAAGGGGATTCATCTCCAGGGGAAATCCCGAGGGATTCATCCCGAGGGGAAATCCCGAGGGAAAATTCAGAACTTCACCACTGCCAATTTTGACATGATTCAGCATTATCGCCCCAATGTGAATGTGGTCCTGCGCCCTACTCAGAAAAGCGGACACGGTTTTTCCTTCACCGGACACCATGAGATCATGATTCCCCTTCTTGCTTGGGCATTGAAATCAATAAACATAAATAAACAGAAAAGGAGGTAAAAAAGATGCGTTCCTACCATAGCTTAAAGCTTTTGGTCACTTTTGTTTCCCTCTTCCTGGTGTTAACCCTCTGGATGGCAAAGGCAGAGGAGAAGACTACTTTGCCTGCAGATAGTCTGGGAAAAACTGAACAGAGCGGTCCTTCGGCTTCAGACACCACGGATTTAGTGAAGACGACTCTGGAGGATTTCCATAAGATTTTGGTTCCTCTGTGGCATCAAGCCTTCCCAGAAGAGGACTTCAAAACCATCAGGGAGAATGTGCCCCTTTTACAAGAGAAGCTCATGACCTTACTTAAGGTGAAGATTCCCACTTATCTGCAGGAGAATGAGGAGAAGCTGAAGTTGTATCTATCCAAAAGGCAGGAGCTGGTTTTCCATATGAGTCAGGT
Source organism: uncultured Ignavibacteria bacterium (assembly GCA_964403165.1). GTDB lineage: Bacteria > Zixibacteria > MSB-5A5 > MSB-5A5 > SM1-73 > SM23-73-3. Next base: position 50,610 of record CAYOFL010000003.1, on the reverse strand, counting down.
CAATCTGGCGGTAACGGATACGGTGGACTCCTCTTTAGCTTCTGCCTTTGAGCAGATGCACTGGGCTTATGAAGAATTGGTAAAAGTCTTTGCCGTTCAGATAAAGGAGATAGACAGCTTCCATCAAACCCTCTATTTTCTCTGGCATAAGGCTCTGCCGGAAAAGGACTATGATGCGATAAAAAAAACTGCGCCCGTTCTTAAGGCAGAAGCAGACAGTTTGATGAAAGCCACGCTTCCTTTTGGCTGCTCGGTAAAGAAGGACATATTTGAGAAAAGAAAATCTGCGCTCAAAGATGCAGTTTATGGTTTGGCTGAAGTCTGCAAAAAGGCAAGCGATCAGAAAGAAATAGAAGAGGCTTTAAGCCTGGTACATGAGAAATTCGTGGAACTTAATCTGCTTTTGAAATAGATTAGGTTTGGATTGGTATTCTGGGTCTCGCTTTTGACGGAATCATCTGAGTTCGCTGGAAAGCACCGAGATCCGATTTCTGAATGTGTGTTTTTCCGCTCCATGAGGGAAACTGGTCTTTTTTTCTTTTTAGATAATTAAAATAAAGATTGTAGTGTTTTGCATAATTTTGGGCGGTCTCCTTTCCTAAAAGCTCAATCTCGTTTGCTGAATCCCCCTATTGGCATAAACCTTATCGCTTGTAAGCTTTTGACATACAATCACATGCGGTTCATCCAAAGAAACCGGTGAAGGGTGATGAAAATCTCTCCTCTTCATATCCTCCTGCCAACTTTCCCACCGTCTTCCGAGTAGTCCCGGATGCCCTTGTTATCTGTCAGATAATGCGGAAAAAAACAAAGAATTCTCTTGACAAAAGAGGACGACAGGCTATATTACTAGACGGCAGAAGGGTTGCTTCAAAATAAAAAAGAGTGTTTTTATCCTCTAATTACTCTCCAGTACATGGAAGTCAGGGAGCATGTGAGGAATAGGATGTCTCTCATCTGTGGCAGAAGCGAATAAGTTTGACTTTACTTGTCTGACACGGGATTCAGCGCATTCTATGGAAGGGCTGTTTCGTCCTTTCAAAAGGCTGTTTTAACAAAGCTCAAAAAATGCTAAGTTCTTGCGAGTATTCCTGGATTACCCTTCGGACTGCCATTGTCACGGGATGAGGAGTATAACACATGAATTTTTCTGCAGCATCGGTTTCCTTTTTGCAGTGTGCTAAACACCTTCTTGGACGGTCATTTAAATGGCGGATTCGCTCTTTTTCATATGTGTCCCCTCGGAGACAGCAGAATCTTCTCTGCTTGCCAAAGGTATTTACCAGTCTTTTCATTACAGTTCTTTTGTGCTGGGTGGTATCCGCCTCCCCAGCTTGTGCGCAGAGTTCTCCTTCGGTCAGCTTCGAAGAAGGCCAGGCTGAACGGTTTACCCGATCCCTGCTGAAGGATCACCGGTACGCCGAAGCGATCAGTTATCTCCAGAGAGAACTCAAGACCCTGCCTGCTGGCGTGGCGCGCCTGAACCTGTTACTGTTGCTGGCGGATTGCCAGCTGGACATAGCCGATGTGGATGGAGCCGGGGCAACCCTGACTAAAGCGGAAAGGCTGGCTGTGAAGTCCTCCGCAAAGGAGGCGGTTGCCGAGCGTAAGAGGCGGCTCTCCAAACTGCAGGCGTTCCTGCCGCCCGACGATACCCTGGGTTTCAAACAGATCCCGCCGGATACAACCGAAGTGGAAAAACCACCAGAGGCGTTTGTCTCCAACTCCTTTTTTGAAACCGACCTGCGACAGGTGCTGACCGACATCTCCCAGGAGACCGGCGTCCCCATCCTGTGGGACGCCACTGTGGAAGGTCTGGTCACCTACGAAGCTGAAGATCAGCCCCTGGAGGATGTGCTGAAAGCGATCCTCCTGCCTGCCGGCTACACCTTCAGCTTGCAGAAGGGCATCTACTATGTGGGATCCCCCAAACCTGACGATCCCGCCTTCGGCCTGCTCTCCCGCACCGAGGTGATGACGCTCTCCAACATCGAGGCCAAGGAAGCCGTCTCCCTGCTTTCGGATTATTTCAAGCCCTTTGTTAAGGCGTCAAACAAGGCTAACATCGTATGCATCACCGCACCGCCTGCCACCGTGGAACGCATCCGCGGAGATCTGACCCTGCTGGATCAGCCTCCGGTTCAGATCCTGATCGAGGTGGTGTTTACCGAAATCTCCACGGCTGCCTTGCGTAAAATGGGGTTAGACTGGTGGATCACCCGCTCGGCAGGCAAATCCTCCTTTGAGATCGGCACCGACCACACTGACATACCCGGAGCGGGGCTTCTGGGCACCTATACGGAATTGGGCTTGGATATCGGCAAATACACCGTGGACCTGGCCGCCTCACTGGAAATGCTGGTCGAGACCGGCGACGCCAAAATCCGCGCCAACCCCCGCATCGCCACCTTGAACGGACGCACAGCCGAGATCAGCCTGATCACGGATCAATACTTCATTATTGCCACCAGCGTCTCTCAGTATTACCAGTATAATACCCTTCAATCGGTCAGCTCCGGCATAAAATTGGAAATCACTCCATACGCTTCCGCCTCGGGAATGATCACGGTATACGTGAAACCGGAGGTGGGGGACGTGATAGGCGCCGGTGCCGAAGGTCTGCCCGAAATCAACAAGCGTGCTGCCCGCACATCGGTACGCGTCAAGGACGGCGAAACCTTTACCATTGGGGGCTTAAACATACAGAAGGAGAAGATACGGAGGAAGAAGGTCCCCTTGCTGGGGCACATCCCCCTGCTGGGGTATCTCTTTCGCTATGATGAACGGGAGGTCAGTGACACAGAAATCGTCATCTTCATCACCCCACACATTCTGTAGGGGTGATCTGCAGGGTGGGGAAGACTCCCGCCGACTGAACTACGAAAGGAGGGATGCACACTTAGGTTGCCTCGATGTTGAGGCATGGAACTTGAGCTTTAGTTGAATTCTCATGCCGAGCGTTCCCCTCAAACACAGTTTGGGGGAGACCGGGCACAAACGGCATCTGAATGCCGTCCCGGGGGTGGCGTGGAACCAAAGCCCCCGGGCACGGCCGGACGACCAGTCCCCTGACAGGCGTCGGGGGACCGGTCTCCATTATTATACGTAACAACGAGAGGAGGTGTTACAATGTTGAGGAAACTGATTGTTGGCTCAATCCTGATGCTCTTCCTGGCGATGCCGGCTTGGGCAGCAAACCCAGGCGACAATCCGCCGCCAACTGGTCCCTGGGGTACAGACGTGACTAACTGGCAGGTGCCTAGTGGCTTTTACGACACAGGTGAATTAGTCTACAAGCCCGGTACAGGGTACATTGTTGTTGCAACTGGACAACCAGTTGTTTGGGAGGACCTCTGGGTCAAGCTCTGGATTGAAATGGAAATCCACTACACCCTCAGTCACACTAACTTAGAAGTTCACCGTGTCTCCGATTATTCAGATATCACGTGGGTAATCAACGGTGAATGGTGGGGAAACCATCCTACCTGGTTTTTCTGGGATGGTCAAGGTGGAGCCAAGGACTTGTTTAGCTTGCCATTCGAAAACTCAGTAGCCGGAGCTAATACAGGCACTGATATTCCACTAACCTGGAGATACAGAATTGATGGAGGTAACTGGTACAACTTCTATGAGATGAGCTGGCTCCACGACTGGGGTTTCCAGCTTCCATCCTGCCATCACTACTTCGACATCCTGATGGTTGCTGATCTCGTCTACCACCAGGATGACGGTTACTACTTCTTTGATCCGATGATTGTCTGTTCTCCAGAGCTGTAAGAGTAATCTGAAAAGAATCTGGCCATTGCCCGGGTGGCCAGGTTAAATTAAAATCCAGAATGCTAAAACGGATTATAATTAGCAGGGCACATTGAAATGAATCAAAGAAAGTTCACGAGTTTTATATCATTGTTGGCTTTGATCCCGATCTGTTTTTTTGCTTTTATTTTTAATATTTGTTTTGCACAGGTCACAATTACTCCAACTATATTAGAATTAGAAGCACACAAAAACGGTAAAAAGAAATTTACCCTGATGGTAAAATGCCATTCAAGTGATTCCTTAAAACAACACTATGTATTAACCATCCAGAATATGGACATAAACCAGGAAGGAATGCCGCGACCGATAGTTGAGGATACATATAGGGGATGCGCTTCCTGGATAACAGTTGATACTGTCAATTTTACACTTGGCGGTGGAGAATACTTAAATGTTACTGGTGTTATTAAAGTTCCACCGGACGCGGAGGGAGGCTATTATGCATTCCTGGGTGTAGCTACTCATTATGATGTGGTTGAGGCAAAGCCCTTTCAAGAAAGGGAATTATCCGTTGGGTGGAAAAGAAGAATGAAATATGGCGCAGTGCTCCTTCTTAACGTAAAATCAAGATCCAATAGTGTTAATCTTGTTCTTGATACTTTAAGTATCTCTCCTCCGGATACCTCCGCATATGCCTCGCTATTTTATCCGGAGGGTTCCGCATGGAAATGCAGTGTCCCCATCACCAACAATGGCAACACCCATACTCTTGCAAAAGGGATTCTTACAATTTGGTCTTCAAACACCCAAAAATATGATCAAGCTGAATTAAAAGCAGGCATGGGCTATATACTGCCAGAAAGAAAGAGAATATTCCATGCATATGGCAAAAGGCCAATGATAGAAGGAAGTTACATTGTTTCTGCAAGCTTGCGGACAAGGGAAGGGAAAACTTTGCATAAAGAATATCCCATCTTCGTGCATAAAGGAAAGGTCACTCTCGGTGAACCATCGGAAGAAATGAAAGAGTTGATGGTACTTCTAGCCCCCGCATTTGTTTTCGAGAAGTATTTTAAAGAGTATACCATTGAGGCAAAAGCTCGTAGGACGGGACACCTAACACTAACCAGCGTTTCCGATGAGCCAGTTATATTATATCCCCATATTCTACAATGGACGTTAGATATTTTTGGCCGGGTTGTGCTATTAAAAAATTCCCCTAAAATAGACAGGTCATGCGCTTCATGGATTGATATTGGTCAGGATAGTATTGTCCTCGCCCCTGGAAGGCGCAAGCGGGTTAAATTCAAAATAGCGGCTCCTGACGAAATTGACGGCGAATATTACGCCGCAATTAACGTCACTAAAAATGACTCGTTGTCGGATGTATCCACTGATTTGCTACAACCAACAACTGTTTTACTGGTAGCAAGAAGCAAAAGGACATCTGCAAGTAAGGCAGAGTTTCATGAAGTAAAAAGTATTTCCACCAAGGATGGAGGAATAAAATTCCTAATTGCTGTCAAGAATGTGGGGAATTGTAAATCTATTATTGAAGGGCGCCTTAACTTGTTGGATAAGGATTATGCCAGAATTGGAGACCCATTAACATTTGGTGGGAATGGAGCCTGGATCTTACCGGGGGCTATCCGTGCTTTTGAACTAACTTGGCACGATAAGATCCCTCCTGGTGACTATATGGCAGATATAACTATGACCTACATTTCCGATGGCGAGCCAGTTCGAAACCTACACTCATTTACGATAAGAAAGTAGAATTAAAATAAATGTGCATTAAAATTTTTGGTTGTAGATATTTTGAGACGTCAATGAAAAATAGCCGTTCAATCTTCTTCATAATAATTGAAGCTTTTCTGAAAGCCTTTCTTTTTGTCCTAATGCTTAGCTTGCCTCAACAAGCCATCAGCCAGCAAACAACCAAGAAGCCGCAAAAAATAGAAATTATTAACCAATCGAAGCAAACAACTAAAGAACCACAGAAGGGAACTATTAACCCGCGAAAGAGTGTTTCCAAACTACCCGGTTTTATGGCTGCACCCCCGGATTCGGGGGATCAAATTCCTCATTTGGGAGGTGGGGTGCCGCCAGATGAACTAATCTGGATGGAGTTTGCGTTGGATTGGACAAACTGTCAGATTCATCGGGTTAACACTGATTCGGCAATTGTAATCATTTTGCCGGGCACTATCTCCTCCTCAAGTCGAATCTACTGGAATCTCCATACCATGTCTCCCCATCCCGGTGGGTTTCCTATTTTATATTTTGTTAATGATGTCTTAGGCAGAACCGGACCGGAGTTTGGCACAGATATTCCGCTGACCTGGGAAATTGCCTTAGATGGTGGTTCGTTCAATCCAATAACCATCTTACGAGATAAGACCCTTCTCGTCACCTTCCCTCCGGGCAACCACACCTTCCAGGTGCGCATCACCGGCGTCCCGCAGCCTTACCAGGGAGATGGTTACTATCAGCTCCAGTTGGGACAGAGTCTGGTACCTGAATTGTAGGTCTAATCCTGTCCAAACAACTTACCCTTTTCCCATGTAAGCCACCAGTGTCGAAACAGATTGCTCGCCTTTAGGTCACCAAGATCCTGCGGCTACCACGGCCTATTCCCTTTTGCTTGTTGTTGCCGGGTACCCTTCGGCTTGGCTCCTCAGGGCCAGCCCTCAACCCGTAACTTCGCCCACCCCTTTTTCTCTCCCACGCTGATGATAAACCCGGCCTGCTGAGCAGGCCCGCCAGAGGCGGACAAGCCCGCCTAAGGCGGGCAGGCCGGGCCACCTGGTCAGCGCTTGGTCCGCCACTTGTGGTGAGTTTCGAACCACTTGTGGTGAGCGTCGAACCATTTATGGTGAGTTTCGAACCATCTTAACACCTGCCCCCTATCCTCTCTTTCCACAAAGAGCAAATATACCTTTTATGGTGAGCGTCGAACCATTTATGCTGAGTTTCGAAGCATTTATGCTGAGTTTCGAAGCATTCTAATACCCAACCCGTATCCTCTCTTACCACAAAGAGCGAATTCTCCATAATTCTGATGGTGAAAAGGATACCTCCCACGTTTATGTAAGAGCATATCCTGTTTTGCGCTCGCCTCTAAATTCCCCTTTAGTAAAGGGGGATTTGCCAACTTCCGAATCCACTTCCTTCTTCTGGCGGGCGACGCAGACAATTGAATGCTCTCCTGGATATGCGGAAAAGAGATTCGATATGAACCATACAATTGATACAGAAGACAAGAAAGTCGAAGATCCCGGCCCTTGTCGAGCAGTTTGTAGGTCGGGTTCCCCGGACATCCTACGGACCTGTAGGGGGGCCCCTGTGGGCGATCCCGCTGACGGCGCTGGAACTACCCGACAATCTGCTGGCAGGAAGGCTGAAAAAAAAACGAAAATGAGCTCCAGAAAGCCCAGAAAGCCCAGAACCGCCAGTATCGTAGTTTGTAACCTGCTGACACACAGAATCCTAGCAGGCAGGAAGGGTGAAAGAAAAAATGAAAATGAACTCCAGAAAGCCCAGAAAGCCCAGTATCGCAGTTTGTAGGTCGGGTTGCCCAGACGTCCTACGGACCTGTAGGGGGCCTGTAGGGCGATCCCCCCGGAGGCGGGGGAGCTACCCGACAATCTGCTGACACACAGAATCCTAGCAGGCAGGAAGGGGTGAAAGAAAAAATGAAAATGAACTCCAGAAAGCCCAGAAAGGCCAGAACCGTCAGTGTCGCCTGGGTAGCCGGGGAACCGCTCCTCCTCTCCCCTCTGGGGAGAGGACAAGAGGTGAGGGGTTACTGGTTGGTTTGTTTCTTAGAACTCTGTCTTGCCGGTAAATTTAAAGTTATCTATCAGCATGGCGGGAGCCACTATGCACCCCACGTCTTCCCACCAGGAGGCAACGATTTTTCTCTCCCGGGATATCTGGGAAACGTTGGAGAATGCTTTAAGCATGCTCTCGGTGAAGCGTAAGTTCTTAATCCCGTGTTTGATCTTTCCGTCCTCTATCCAGAAGGTGCCATCTCTGGTCATTCCGGTTAAGACTGCATTGATGGTATCCAAAAGTCCGTTTATGTAATGAAACCTGGTCACCAGAATCCCCCTTTTTACCGATTCTATCATTTTATCCAAAGAGGAGTTGCCGCCTTGGATGAAAAGGTTCAGGGCAAAAGTTGCCTCGGCGTTATCTGGAGTAAGGGCGTGACCGGTTGATTTCTTCCCCTCCTTGTGAGCGGAGATAGAATTATACACCACTCCGTTGGCGATTCCCTTGTCTATAAGCATCACCTTCTGTTTGGGCACTCCTTCAAAGTCGAAGGGGAAGGCGATGCCGCTCTCATCGGTGCCGTCATCATACATGGTAACGTTTTCACCCATGATCTTCTGCCCGATCCGATTGGACAGAAAGCTGGTCCCCTCCTGAAAGGTTTTGGAGCCAAATCCGATGTAATTCGTCCATTCCACCAAAGCGGCCACGGCTGAAGGCTCTAATATTACCTGATACTCTCCGGGATCAAGATCCTTTGGATCTTTGCTCTCCATACATTTGGCAACAGCAGTCTCTGTTAGATTATCCACTCCGATTTCATCCACATCCCGGGAGAGCTGATCTGAATAACCGGAACTATTATCCCCCATCACTATCAGATTGAGGTGGGCTGAGGTGAGGGGTTGATAACAGGCAACGCCCTTGGTATTGACCACCGCTATCTTAGAATCACCGGTGGAGAAGGACCCAGCCGCGGTAAGGTGCGATACTTTTGCCTTGTCGAAAATCTTTTTGACCGCTTCCGCCCTTTGGGTGGGGGAGAAGTGCGCAGTCTTCTCAAAATAGGTATCAAGCTTTGTAAATTCCTGCTTGGTGGGAAGACCGGGGAAATTGGGATTTTCCTTCTGGTTTCTGGCGATATCTGTGGCATCGAAAAGGGCTTTTTCCAAGTCCTCCTTGATAAAAGAGTTGGTGGATGCCACCCCTATCCTTTTCCCTAAAACAGCCCGAAAATATACCCGACTGTTCCGCTCGGAAACGTTTTGATGGATGGCAGAGTTGGCGAAGCGGGTGAGTCCGCTTTCGCCGCCTATGTAAACCGCCTCGGTCTGATCCGCCTCTGACTTTTTCAAAACCGAGTCTAGTAAAGTAAGTATATTATCCTTTCCGATCATTTGCTCACTCCCACTTTAATGTTGCGAAATCTTGCCGGTGAGGTTCCATGCGCCACGTGCATGGTTTGCATGGGCTCACCTTTTCCACAGTTAGGCACTCCCCAGATATGCCAAAATTTTCGATTACACACCGCATCACAGCTATTCCAGAACTGCGGGGTGATTCCGGTGTAGGTGGCGTTTTTGAACATCTTCCCCAATTTGCCACCCTTGATCTCCCAAGCCGCCTCCACTCCGAATTGGAAATTCAGCCGCCTGTCGTCTATGCTCCAGACTTTGTTGGTGTCTAAAAACACTCCATCTTTAGTATCTCCGATCAGATCCTCCAAATCCCATTCTCCGGGTTCTAAATTTATGTTGGTCATCCGGATCAAAGGGATTCGATTCCACCCATCTGCCCGCATGGTGCCGTTGCTTTGCTGATTTAAAACAGCCGCCGTCTCCCGGGAGGTTTGATATCCCACGAATAGACCATCCTTGACCAGATATGCCCGTTGAACCTTAACCCCTTCGTCGTCGTATCCGAAACTGCCCAATCCTCCGGGAATGGTGCCATCGGCAACTATGGTGACCTTTTCGGAGCCATATTTCAGCTTATTCACCTGATCCAGAGTTAAAAAGCTTCCACCAGCCAGACTTATCTCCGTTCCTAAAACCCGATCCAGCTCGGTGGGATGCCCACACGATTCATGCACCTGCAGTGCCATCTGGTTGCCGGAGATGATGACGGTGGTCTCCATTTCAGGTAGAGGTGGTGCGGAAAGAAGCTGGACAGCTTCCTCTCTGATTCTTTCGGCATGCTCCAATAGCTTTAACTCCTCCACAAATTCATAACCTCGGGCGGCATAATCGCCCCCATGAGAACTGGGATAAGAGCGTTTTTGCGACCCAGAGCTCCCCACTGCGGTGGCCACGATTCCAGCACCGCTTTCCACTATTGATTGTTCTATAAAAGCGCCCTCTGTGGAGGCGAAGATTTTATCAGTTTTAAAAAACTGCATGGAACCTTCTGCTACCTTTATTTTGGGATTTTTCTTGACTATGGCGCAGGCATCCAAAAGAAGGCTTAACTTTTTGTCGATGGAAACCCCAAAGGGATCGATGTCGTAGCCACTCTTATATGAATCCTGATAAATCTCTGTAGGAGTCAGCCTGACGTCCTCTCTTTTGGTAAGGGCAGAAGCTCTGGCAATCTCAATGGCAGTCTCAGCCACCCTCTTCATCTCATCTGAGTTAAGGATGGAACTGGCGGCAAAGCCCCAGGCACCGTCTTTGATAACTCTGATGCCAAATCCCTGATCATCATTGCGAGATAAACCCTCCACGTTTCCGTTTTTCACCATGATATCTTCTGTGCTGGACCTCTGATGTCTGATATCTGCGTAATCCACCTTCTTTTTCTTCAGGTGGTCAATTAACTCTTTTATCTTATCTTTCAAAATTTCCTCCTTTCACCCCGAAACCATTTATTGATCTATAGGTCTCATTTAACTTTGAGGAATCTAAATTATATCATGTCCCGTAGATTGTCAAGAAATAAGATCGGAATGTTCGTCCACTGATTCGGTATGGTTAGTTTTTCTCTGTTGGGGCGGGGGTTGTAGGGACTGTTGAAAAAGTATCCCACACGCTGTTGTCAGTGAGAGGGGATTGTCGTAGGGACAGCCCTTGAGGCTGTCCGCATTAGGCTTTGGACAGGGACAAGCCCTGTCCCTACATAAAAACCTCTCCATCAAATGGCTCTTTCAACAGTCCCTTATACCTCCGTCCCTTCTCTACGGTCACGGAGACCCCCATACGGGAGGGCAGACGCCCCGGCATACGCCCCCGTCCGGGCGTCTGGGCGTCGGCTCGTCTGAGAGACGATCAGGGATACAACCCTTCACGGCGAGTCGTTCAGGGCAAGCCCCGGTCCGATCTGGATATTTTGAGAGTCACCGAGTTACAACCCAATCCCAACATAACAAAATCAATCAAACAAAAAATTCAAAGATACAAACTTATTGTCATTTGATTTCTCAACCCCCTTGGTATCATCCATACAGTTTTTACCCAGTCAATACTTATGACTTCAGATCTGTGGAGTTACAAAAAAAAACCAAAAAAATAGTTGACAAACCTGATGGTTTATCTTATACTTGGACAAAATTTCAGGAAAATGAAAAAATATGTCAAAGCGAACACTTGTATATGAAAAGTTTAATGTGAAGAAAGGGGGTGAGAATATATAATCGTTTGTAGAAGTAAGAAGGTTTGTCTTTCTTGTCTAACCTTTTAAATCAAGTCAGAGGAGGGATAACGTATGAAAAAGATACTCGTTATTCTGGTCATATCAATCTTTGCTGCAAGCACCGCTTACGGAATGGATATGTCCAAACACATTGGCTTTGGTGGCTGGGTAGGTGGGATTATGCCCATAAACGGAACCGTCAGCTCCGAAGATAATCTTTCGGATGTGGTTGGCTTCTACGGATTTCCTGCACTGGAGATAAAATATGTGATCATAGACAGAGTAGCAGTGGGAGCTAATGTGGGTTATGGCTACATGCCCATAAAGGACGAGAAAAAAGGAGTTGGCTTCGAAGATTTAACTCCAGCTTTAAACATGCCCTATGTCACCGTGAACGGCACCTACAACTTCGGACCCATGATGAAAGCTGAGGAGAATAAGCTCAATCCCTTCGCCACCGCCGGAGTGGGAATGTATATGTGGTACTTCTCTCGAAATGAGAGAACAGATAAACTGACCATTGGTGATGAAGAGTGGAAAGCCTCAAGCTTAGGCATCAACGTTGGTGGAGGAGTGGAGTATTTCGCCTCCGAGAAGCTTGCCGTCTTCGGAAGGTTGAACTATCACTTTGTGATGATGAAGGACGAGGATAAGTTCGGTGAGGATTTTGGTAGTCAGGGATTTTTGACCTTTGGCGCCGGAGTCACCTATTATCTGTTCACTGGTGGCGAGTAATCCAAAATTTTTCTGTGATCAACCCATCTGGGGGAGATGCTCTCTCCCGGATGGGTTTAGTTTATTAGAAGTGATAGGTCGGACTTTTTAATGTTCGGGCGGGGGTATAACCCCCACCCGAACCAGATATCCGTATATCAACAAAATCGAGGTGAGGTGCCTCCGCTATTAATTTGTTGAGAAAAAGTAAGTTCACATCTTAGGTGAGGTGAAAAAATGAAAAAGCTTTTAGGATTGTTTACATTAGTGATGGTTTTGTTCTTGGTTACCTCCGCGTCGGCAATCGATCAGAGCGGAAAACTTGCCATTGGCGGCTATGGAGGATATGCCTTCGGATTTGGCGATTATTTCAAAGAGTGGGACTTTGGGCAACTGGGTTCATTTCAAAACAAACCTACCTACTTTTTTGGAGCCAAAGCAAAATTTGGACTTACTCCTAACATCGCCCTGGTGGGTGCCGCAGAATATCAGGCTGGAGAGGCTAAGGTCGAACTGAACTTGGGGGAGTTGGGATCGTATTCAGAAAGCGAAGATTGGAACTGGATCGCAGTTTTAGGCAACCTGGTGTTCGTCATGTCTCCAGACGCAAAAACAACTCCATATATCACTGCAGGCGGCGGCTACTATATTCCGGATGAAGGGGATAGCAAGCCGGGAGTGAACGCCGGATTGGGTGTGGAACACTTCTTCCAAGATAATCTAGCTCTGGATGCAGGAGCGCGATTTCATATGATTTTCCTCGAAGCGGGAGAGGATTTTGAAGGAGACTATGACAACGCCACCTATGTTCAGGCATATCTCGGGCTGATTCTCTATCTGGGAGCAAAATAGAAGGATGAGGGTTTCTTTCTTGTTCGGGCGGGGGTTTTACCACTGCCCGAACCATGTAAAGCCATAGCTTTGCTTGATCCGGTGCTGTTGAGATGTTACCAAGGTAAGGCTGTCTGTCAGCCGTGGCTTTAACAGTAAACTCAGAGTCTTAAGCGAGGTGAAAAGATGAAAAAACTTTGTGCTTTGTTTGCTTTGGTGATGATTTTGGTTCTCACCACGTCTGCGTTGGCAATTGACCATACCGGAAAATTCGCCATTGGTGGCTATGCTGGATATGCTTTCGGGTTCGGAGACGCTTTCAAGGACCATGAATTTGGCTATTACGTTCCGGGTTATGGTTTCTATGGTTGGAGCGTCAAAAACAAACTAACATATTGCGTTGGTGCGAAGGCAAAATATGGACTTAGCCCTAAGTTGGCTTTAGTGGGTGCTCTCGATTACCAGGCAGGAGATGTGGAGGTGAAAGCAGCAGGGAGTATGGCTGCATTTGGTGGCAGCACAAGCTACGATTGGACCGCCATCCTGGGTAATGTCCTTTATACTTTATCCCCGGAAAAGAAGACCACTCCCAATCTTACTGGTGGGGTTGGGTTTTATATGGACGGGGATACCAAGCTGGGAATAAATGTTGGAGGAGGAGTAGAACATTTCTTCCAGGACAATTTGTCCTTAGATGCGGGAGCGCGGTTTCACATGGTTTTCACCGAAGGCGAAAGCACCACCTATCTCCAGATCTTTGCCGGAGTGATGTATTATTTAGGGGTCAAATAACAAACTAATCGTTTTTGCTTTAAAGAGCCCTAGGGAAGGAATCCCTGGGGCTTTTTGCTTTGAGATGTTCAAGAGTTTTCCCCCTATTGATCGGGCGGGGGTTTAACCCCCGCCCGAACTATGTAAGATTGATTTCTTATAGTTGCGTCAGGAGCTCTACTCTTCCCCGTACGGGGAATCCTGGTGACCAACGCTTTTAAGGGTGTCTGACTAAGGTCCTGACACAACACAAAAAGATTTAGGGCGATGGCAGAGCATCGCCCCTACACCCTCTCCCTGTAGGGGCGGACCTCCGCGTCCGCCCTATATAAGTTCAACCCCCGATCCAACCATGATATTAAACCGTCTAGTATCCCTTCCTTTTTCCCAGAACTGCCGACAGCCTTTAAATAAAAGCAAACGCGAAAGGACTAACCACAATATAAATTAATATAACACTATACCGGATAGTTTTTGCGTTCCATTTAACTTGACATGCAGTCAGGGTTTTATTATTATCAATCGTTGGTTCGGGGTACCTTACCCCGAACCGTAGAAGTTGCGAGGTGAGGGTTCATCCTACCCTTCGGTCCTGAGACCTCAGGGTCGAAGGAAAGGGATTTCCCTCGATCCTGATCTTCGGGATCGAAGGACACCCTGAAGGGCACCCCGCAACAACAGTAAGCCGAAACAGACAAAGGTTGAACCGTATGGTTTATACTGGAGGATGATGGCTGATGCGTTTAAAGGATTTGCCCAAGCATTACGACCCCAAACTGACTGAGGATAAGTGGTATCAGTTTTGGCTTGAAAAGGGGTTTTTCCACGCAGACGAGAAAAGCAAAAAGGAGACCTTTAGCGTGGTGATCCCTCCCCCTAACGTTACGGACGTGCTTCACTTAGGACATGCACTCAACAATACCCTGCAGGACATTCTGATAAGATGGAAAAGGATGCAGGGATATGAAGTGGAGTGGCTTCCCGGGACGGATCATGCTGGTATCGCCACCCAGGTGATCTTGGAGAAGAAATTAGCTAAAGAAGGAACCTCAAAAGAGAAGTTAGGAAGAGAGAAATTTGTTGAACTTGCCTGGGAATGGAAGAGGAAAAGCGGAGACGCCATATTACATCAGCTTAAGAAGATTGGGTGCTCATGCGACTGGAACAGAACCAGATTTACCTTAGATCAGGGGCTTTCGGAGGCGGTGATGGAGGTCTTCGTTCATCTTTATAACAAGGGTTTGATATATAAAGGAAAGCGGATCATCAACTGGTGTCCTCGTTGCCAGACCTCTCTTTCTGATGATGAAACCCAAAGAGAGGAAAAAAAAGGTTCTCTGTGGTATATCAAATATAAACTCAAAGGTTCGGATGAATACATCACCGTAGCCACCACCCGACCAGAGACCATGCTGGGCGATACCGGGGTAGCGGTCAACCCCAAAGATAGGAGATTTAAAAAGCTTTTAGGCAAATCTGCCATCTTGCCCATCCTGGATCGGGAGATTAAGATCGTGGCAGACGATTTTGTGGATCCGGAGTTTGGCACCGGAATGGTGAAGGTTACTCCGGCTCACGATCCTAATGATTTTGACATAGGATTGAGGCATAACTTAGAACAGATCAACGTGATGAATCCTAACGGGAGCATGAATGAAAATGCGGGAAAGTTCGCCGGCATGGACAGATATGCTTGTCGGGAGGCTTTAGTAGCTGAGCTTAAGAAGAAAAAGTTTTTGGAGAAAATTGAACCTTACCGGGTGCCGGTGGCTTTGTGCTACCGTTGCGGGACCGAAATCGAACCTTATCTTTCCGAGCAGTGGTTTGTGAAGATGAAGCCTTTAGCCGAGCCAGCCATTGAGGCGGTAAAGACCGGCAAGGTGAGATTCTATCCAGAGCGCTGGACCAAGACTTATATGCACTGGATGGAGAACATCAGAGACTGGTGTATTTCCCGCCAGTTGTGGTGGGGACATCGCATTCCAGTGTGGTATTGTCAGGATTGTAATGAAGTTTTGGTTTCCAAAACCGCTCCAACTGAGTGTACCAAATGCAGAAGCAAAAATTTAAAGCAGGATGAGGATGTGCTGGACACCTGGTTCTCCTCCTGGCTCTGGCCCTTCTCCACCTTTGGTTGGCCCAAAAAGACTCCCGAGCTTGAGAGATTCTATCCCACCAAGGCGCTTTTCACCGCCTCAGAGATCATCTTCTTATGGGTGGCGCGCATGGTGATGGCGGGATATGAGTTTATGGGAAGAGAGCCCTTCTCAGATGTATATATTCACGGCACGGTGCGGGATGAGCACGGGGTGAAGATGAGCAAATCTTTGGGAAATGGAATTGATCCTCTGGAGATAATTGATGAATACGGGGCGGACGCTCTAAGAACCACCATGATGCTGGTAACTCCGGAAGGACAGGATACCCTCATAGCTCGCCGGACCTTCCAGGTAGGTCAACACTTCGCCAACAAGCTGTGGAACGTATCCAAATTTGTGATGACAAACCTACCAGATGGGATTGCCCCTGAAGATTTTGTAGGGGCGATTCCCCGCCTCCGGCGGGATGTTCCACATGAATCGCCCCTACAGGACACAGAGAAGCTCAAGCTTGAGGACAGGTGGATTTTAAGTCGGCTGAATCGCACGGTGAGTGAGGTCACTGACCTGATGGAGAAATACAGATTCAACAGTGCAGTGAAATCTTTATACGAGTTTATCTGGCACGATTTCTGCGACTGGTATGTGGAGATGATAAAACAAAGGCTCAGCTTGCCACAGGGGGAAAAAGATAAGGTGACGGCTCAAAGGGTGGCTCATCTGGTGCTTAATCACATGCTCCGACTGCTTCATCCCTTTGCCCCGTTCATAACTGAGGAGATCTGGCATCGTCTGTATGATGGGGGAACGGATGGCGATCGTTCTTCTATCTTAATGGCAAAGTGGCCCAGCTGTCTGAAGGAACTGATCGATGAGAATCTGGAGGAGACCTTGAAGGGGGTGCAGGATGTGGTTACCTCCATCAGAAATATCAGATCGGAGATGAACGTGCCCCCAGCTAGGTGGGCAGATGTTTTGATCAAAGCCGACAACAAAGGTCTAAAGAAGATACTGGAAGATAATCAGGATCACATCAAAAACTTGGGCAAGGTGGGGAATCTCAAGATCGGGATTAGAATCGCCAAGCCTGATCATGCCGCCAGCGCAGTTATAAGAGATGCCGAGATATTTGTCCCCTTAGAAGGTTTGATCGATTTAGAGCAGGAACGGATCAGGTTGGAGAAAGAGATCGCCAGAGTAGCCCAACTTCTGGAGAAGACCAACAAAAAGCTCTCCAATGAGGATTTTCTCAAAAGAGCGCCCAGAGAGATAATTGAAAAGGAGAAAGCCAAAAAAGAAGAATACCACAAGATGGTGGAGAAACTTAACAAAAACTTAGAGGGGATCGTGGGCTGGTAACAGCCTAATGGCGTTTCTTTCATATAAGAAGCTCCGACCAGAGTTCCTTACGGGGGATTGAAAAAAGAAGAACCATAAAAATTTATTCTGAAAAATTCCTACCCAGCGTAAATCGTGACCCAGTACAATAAGCCCGATAAATCGGGCAACTATGCTTTAAGGAATAAAACCTTCTTCGATTTGTATAACATTTCAGAGGCACAAAAAAACTTTTAATTTCTAAGGTGGTGAGTAAAATGAAATACTCTTTAATGTTCAAAATGTTGGTTTTGAGTCTTGTCCTTGGCGGTTGGTATCTGGTAAAGCCTTCGCCAGCTTATGCGGAGGTTGCGGTTACGATTTACAATCAGGATCTGGGACTTATCAAGGATGTGCGGGAACTTGAATTTCAAAAGGGGAAAAGCATAATCAAATTTACCGACGTGGCGGCAAAGATAGACCCCACCTCGGTTCATTTCAAGCCAGTTAATCCTTCCGATCGAGTAAGTATCCTGGAGCAGAACTACCAGTATGATCTGGTTAGCTCTACCAAGATATTGCAGAAATACGTGGACAAAGAAATTGAGCTTTTCACCAAATCCGCAGGGTCCATGGGACAGGGCAAATCTTACAAGGGTAAGCTTCTTTCTTATTCCAACGATAACGTCACCCTTCAGGAACCGGAAGGAGCCATCCGGATAGTAAGGCTGGACGAGGTGCGGGATCTTTATTTTCCCACCCTACCGGAGGGTTTGATCACCAAACCCACTTTAGTGTGGCTTTTGGATAGTGAGGTTAGTGGAAAAAGAAAGGCGGAGGTGAGTTATCTCACCTCGGGGATAAACTGGCACACCGAATATGTTGCAGTGGTGGATCAACGGGACGAAAACCTGGAGTTGGCTGGCTGGGTATCCATTGACAATCGCTCCGGCGCCACTTATGAAGATGCCAAGGTGAAGTTGATTGCAGGAGAGGTGCATCGGGTGAGAGAGGAAAGAGTGCCACCCCGACTGGCAAAAGGATACGCTTTAGATGTTGCTGGAGCTCCTCAATTTGAAGAAAAAGCGTTTTTCGAATATCATCTCTATACCCTTCTGCGTCCTGCCACTATCAAGGATAATGAGATAAAGCAGGTCTCCCTTTTCCCTTCCACCGAGGTGAAGGTCAAAAAGATATTCACCTATGATGGAGCCAGAGACGAAAAAAAGGTTAAGGTGGAGCTGGAGTTTAAGAATGCTGAAAGCGAAGGATTGGGAATGCCATTGCCGCAGGGGAAAATACGGGTATACAAGGAGGATGTGGATAAGGCCTTAGAATTCGTGGGGGAGGATCGGATCGATCATACACCTAAGAATGAGAAGGTAAGGGTCTTCTTGGGGAACGCATTTGATATAGTAGGGGAAAGACAGAAGACCGACTTCAAAAAGATCAGAGATGATATCACCGAGGAATCATATCAGATCAAACTGCGAAATCACAAAGAGGAAAAAGTGGAGGTGGTGGTGGTGGAGCATCTTTATCCTCACACCGAGTGGGAGATAAGAGAGTCCACCCACGATTATGAGAAAAAGGATGCCAACACCATTGAGTTTAAGATTCACTTGGACAAAGACCAAGAGGTGGTGCTGAATTACACGGTTCGATATTACAGATGAAAATATGGTAGTCGCCCGTCTGGGCGAGAAGATACGCAGGCTAAAGTGTATTGTCAAGCTACATCGGCAACAGATCTGTAGGTTGGGTTGCGTCCAGACGGACGCCTGTCTGGGCGATCCCTCAAGGGTGAGCTACCCGACACCCACGTTGTCTACTAAAGCCAGATCACAAAAGCCTGGTTATGTATAAATAGTGCAGAAAGCAAACTCAAAATAAATAATTCCTACTTTACCATCGGAGGTGAGATGAAATCCTGTAACCTAAGAAAACAACCAGGTATATGGTTTTCCCTGATCATTTTTTTCTCAGCGGCAATTTTTCTGTTAAGCTGTGGCGCCAAGAATCCCGGGTTGACCTCAGCCAAAATCTATCTGGGGCTCACCCCGCCGGATTACGAAAAAGCCATCCAACAGCTTCAGATCGCCTTAAAGCAGGAGCCCGAAAACGCAGAGGCGCATTTTCTTTTGGGGAAGATCTATGCGCAAAAGAAGATGTATAAAGATATGCTAAGGGAGTTTCAACAGGCAGAAACAGGCAAGCTAAAGCCAAAACAGTTAGAAGAATTGCATCAGATCAGAAAGCAGAAATGGACTGAAGTTTTGAATTCAGCAATACGCCTCGGAAAAAAACGAAAGCAGATTGATCAATACAAGCTTGAGCTTCTCACCGATTTCTCCAAATACCCTGAGTATAAGGATACTCTCAATAACTTCTCCGCTGATCTGGAAGGTGCCGACAGATTTACCTGGAACGACTATCAGATGTTCAGTCAGGTTAAACCAGCATTAGAGGAGTTGGGGAGAGCACTGGAAGCCGAAGCCATCGAGCGGTATCAGATCGCCATCCTGATGGATTCTGTCCGGTATGAACCATTTCTCAACTTAGCCGCAGAATATGTGCGCAGAGATGAGCTTAAGACCGCTTTAGAATATTACCGGAAAGCTTACCAACTCAAACCGGACAACTCCAACGTGATGAACGATTATGCGGTTACTCTGTTAAGTGCCAAAAAATTTCAGCAAGCTTTAAGCCTCTATGAACGGATTTTAGAAAAAGATCCCACAAATGTGAATGCTTTGGTAAACGTGGCTATGATCTATGCCCGAAAGGGGGAGGCCGAAAAGGCGCTTTCTACTTATTCTGTGATTATCTCCATAGATCCAGAATACGAAGATGCATACTACAATAGGGGACTTCTGTTTTTAACCAAAGCCCAGGCTAAAATCTTAATTCTAAAAGCTTACAAAGATTCTTTGGGGAAAAACTCAAAGGACAAAAGGCTTTTGTCCTGGTATCAGTCTGCTCAAGAGGACTACGACCGGCAATTTGTGAAGGCGGAAAGTGATTTTCAAAAGACTACTGAAATTAATCCCGGCGACAAAGATGCATTCTTTCATCTGGGGCTTCTGTATGTGAGCAGAGCTCAGATCCTTGGTAAAGGGGAAGAGCAGAATCACAATTTTAGCCAGGCAGAAGATTCCTTTAAAAAGAGTCTCAAGCTTGATCCCCAGGATGCGGAGATCATGAAGTATCTGGGCTTCACGCTTCTAAGCCAAGAGAAATGGGAAGAGGCAAGTCTTCATCTGGAGAAGTTGGTCGGATTAGATCCCACCGACAGGGAGGCCTGGGGCTATTTGGCAATTGCTTATGCCAGATTGGGAGAGAAGGATAAGGCGGAGGAGGCTTTTAAAAAGTCTGCCTGGTAAAACCTTTGACTTGGTTTCCCCATGATGATTTTGTCTGAAATAAACTCACACATGGGTTCGGAGTAACCTCACCCGAATCCCAAACGCGTAGCCGAGGCTTCACACTTCGTCCCCCGCCGAAGGCGTCCAGACGGACGCACGTCTGGGCGGGGTGTCGAAGGATGTCTCGGCAATATCTGAATATTTAAAGGCTTAACTTTACCTTAACGGCGGGTGAAAGAAAACGGATAAGCAACCTGATCTCAAAGATATTCGGACTGCTCATCAACGAATCCGTCCATACATTATTAAGACTCCTGTTCTGACCTGCACTGCACTTGATAGCATGGTTGGGGCAAGACTTTTTTTCAAATGTGAGAATTTTCAAAAAGCCGGTGCTTTCAAATTTCGTGGTGCTTGTAATGCCATATTTTCCCTTTCTGATGAACAAGCTTCGCGTGGAGTGGTGACCCACTCATCAGGTAATTTCGCGGCGGCGCTGGCTTTGGCAGCTCGTAAACGGGGTATTAGTGCAAGAATTGTGATGCCCTCCAACGCTCCTGCAGTAAAAGTCGATGCTGTGAAAGGCTACGGCGGAGTTATCACTTTTTGTGAGCCGACTCTGACTTCGCGGGAAAGTTCGGCAGCCAAAGTTATCAAAGAGACAGGTGCCACATTCGTCCATCCTTACAACGATTATCGCATCATCGCCGGACAGGGAACAGCCGCGTTAGAACTAATGGAGGAGATTTCCGACCTTGACTTTATTCTTGCTCCTGTAGGTGGGGGCGGTTTGCTGAGCGGAACTGCGATTGCCGCCAAGGCGCTGAATCCAAAAATAAAAGTGATCGGCTGTGAACCAAAAAATGCAGATGATGCATACCGTTCCATAAAGGCAGGACGTATCCTTCCGTCTGAGAATCCGAACACCGTTGCCGATGGGCTAAGAACGTCTCTGGGTGATAAAACGTTTCCCATCATTCAGGATCTGGTAAGCGAAATCCTCTTAGCCACCGAAGAAGAAATTGTCACTGCCATGCGGTTGATCTTCGAACGCATGAAGATCGTGGTGGAGCCGTCCGCCGCAGTGCCGCTGGCGGTGCTGCTCTTCAAGCAGCTCGATGTGGCAGGCAAGAAGGTCGGTGTTATCCTCTCCGGCGGCAATGTGGATCTCAGCAGGTTCTTCGAGGAACTGGCGTAGGGGGCTCGTTGGTAACGGACACCTTGTCCGTTCTCCCCCGCCTTTGACCGGGGGATCAGGATGAATCCGTTACCGTATGCGTCACGGACGAGGGCGTCTGTGACGAACAGGCAACAACCAATCTCAACCTACCGCAAGCGGCGGGGCACCCCGGCGACAACCCGTCCGTGGTCCGCCGTCCGCCGCAAACCACAGGTAAGGCGGCGGAGCACTCAAGCGATTACCTAAACCAACTATCCCACAGCAAGCTGTGGGCCACCTGCCGTCCCCCGTCTCATTTTTACTTTTTAACCACCAATTCCACGCGCCGATTCTGGGCCTTCCCGGCAGCAGTTATGTTGGGCGCGACTGGTGTGGACTCACCATAGCCTTTTGTAAAAAGTCGAGACGAAGAAATACCTCCGGAAACCAGATATAACTTGACTGATTCCGCGCGTTGCTGGGAAAGAATTTGATTATGGTCGGTATCTCCGTCTGAGTCGGTGTGTCCTTCAATAATCAACTGCATGGCCGGTTCAGACTTGAGCAGGGCAATGATTTTATCCAGAGTCGGCTTAGATTCATCTCGAATGACATCTGAATCAACATCAAAATTAATTCCGTAAAGCCTTACCCTCCCGAACTCTAAAAGCTCCTTAGTCATTTGTTCCTGTATCCCACCTGCCCAATGAGGACAACCGCCGACATCTTGAGATATTTTTGTTCCGTTCCATATTCCGCCTGGTGAATCTTCCTTTCCTTCATACCACCAAAGACCAATAAACTTTTCCCCATCGGAGGTGAATACCATGATAGCCGGACCTTTCTGACCTGGTTCCCTCCAGGTAAATTTCATGATACGATCTTCAATGCCCCCGTTTAGTAAGCCTTCATCGTATTCATAACATCCGGTAACTGATGTTCCCTGCTGTCGGAGATGAAAGTCGTTATAGTTAGTCTTGTAGGTCCCGGAAACATCGGGTAATGGCGTCTTTGTCAGTTGTTTTCCGAAGGCACGAAAGTCCATGAGCTCTGTATATTCGCTCGAACCGTGATTATTCTGGATGGTCAGTCGAAGCCACTTTCCGGATTTATCAACTGTCACCGGAAAGCTCTGATTGTCTTCCTTATCAATCAGCGACACACTCGCGATTTTCACAAACCCCTCTGTGGGACCATCATCCGAAAGTTCAACAAGAATGTCCTTTGCACCACGCCCCTTTTTGTCTATATTGCCCGTATCAAACTCCAGACGATCAAACACACTTTTCTCAGCAAGTTCAATCACTAACACATTATTCAAAATCTTTCCTTTAGGACAACACCAGCCGGTTAGCGGATTTTCGTCCACAATCATAAAATTTCCCCATCCAAAGCTGTATTCGGGGGCTTTCTCTACAATCAATGCTCCGGATAAGAAAGAGACAAGCGACTGATCAGTTGTGGTTGCATAAGCATTAAATCCAAATTGAAAAAATAGACAAACCATCACAAGTGATACCAAAATCAATTTTCTACTCATAATATAACCTCCTTATATTAATGATGTTGTCCGACAACTATTAAACTATTTTCAGTTAAAATCACAAATTCTGATGGCGATTCATCGACATAATAATCCCGCATTGGCTTTTTACGCCGAGACGTTAAAATATAAAAACAATTTAAACTATATAAAAGCATACAGTTTCAATGAATATATGAAAAATAAACTCAAATGTCCAGTCAATAACATAACTCAGCACTAAAATTATTCCTTAATAGTCCGGCTATATAACGTGTGAGTTGAGCGGCGGCGATCAGCCGTCCGCTCCAACATTGTGTTATATTGCCCTGAAAGGTTTGTGTGCCTGTCGGGTCCCCGGACCCGACAGGAAACGCTGAGACTGCCGCCAGGTTGGGGGACCTGGCGGGCACAAAAAAATCCACAATCAAAAGAATAAAAAATATCGGGGTACACGTTTCATATAGGCACGGTATGAATCACCGTATTGTTCTGAGCAAGCTTCTTCCTCCGCCAGAGTTCTAAAGTGACCGAAGAATTTAGAGATAATTAGTATGAGTAGTGCAAGCCATGAACCAATAGCGATACAAATCCCGACACTTGAAATAAACAACATCAATACCTGCGGATGGCGGGATATTCTGTAGAGCCCTCCAGTAGCTGGCTGATTGGGGAGCGTATCCTTGAAATCGGAAAGTGCGATAATGAATCCAACCAAACCAAGGGCAAACAGAATAATCCCCGGGATGAAAACACTGGTTCGAATTCTCAATGGTGTAAGGGTTATCAGAACTAAATAAACAAGAACCGACGCCCTTCCTATAACATAAAAAGCTTTTTGCTTTCTACCCCAGCGTGATCTATCGTAATAGAAAAGCCTTGCACGCACATCCTTTGGAAAGGTCATAAGAAAAGCACCGTATATCAAGTATAGTAAACATACGAGAGTCCATCCATTGAGCCATCCGATTTGAAGCGTGGGAATTAGTTCCATTTTCCACTACTCCTGGAAATTTCAGCAGCCGACATTATGACCTACTACTGCCGCCAGGTCGGGGGACCTGGCGGGCGCAAAGCTCAACCCACCGCAAGCGGTGGGGCACCCCGGGCTTAGGCCAAGATCACTTCTTCTCCCCGGAATCTTCCAGGATTTTGCCGTCGGGTGCCACCGTAACTTCGACTTCCTTCTTGTCGGCGGTCTCGAGGACGATCTCGTACCCTTCCAACTCGTCCTTCCCGTCCTTCACCGCCGTAATCTCCATGATCTCCTGGGGAGTGAACTTGGGGTGTTTCTCTTGCACGGCCTTCTTGACAGCATCGGGCAGGTCCTTGACCGCAATCTCTTTCTCCCAGTTGTGGATCATGCCGTCCTCCTTGATGTCTGCCTCGAACTTTCGCCCCTCTTGTTTGAATTCGATGTCGTAGACGACGATATTGCCCTCTTTCTCCTTGGTCCACTTGTGGATCTCGGCCTTGGGGAACTTGGCCTTCAGGGCGTCCATTACCACCTTGGGGATTTCATCCGACTCGAGCTCGTCTTTGGCCTTGTTTTCGACATTCACCTTTTCCCCTTGCTGCTCACAGCTGAAAACAAAACACAGCAGGAGAATTAACGGAAAAGTGGAGAATCGTAACAATGAGTTCTTCATTATCTTCCTCCTTTTATCTCATGTGATAGTTTTCGTATAGTTACACTTAACGCTAAAGCTCAGCGGCGCGGTAGCGTCCGCTGGATTGACACGTTAGACGTTCAGTCTCGCAGCGGCTCTCATTCTGTCGAACGCCGTAGGGTGCTTCGAATTGTAAAACTCAAGCACTTGCTCCACACACTCTCCCACACTCAGAACATGAGTGTCCAACTCAATATCGTATATCTTGCCTTGATGTATCTTCTTGATATGCGCTCTCGCGAAGCCCTGGCGTCTACTGTCGCGTTTTCGTTCCCTGCGCTCAAGCTCTTCCAGCGGACAACGCAGACCGACGAACAGAACATAGCGACCACCCAGGAGTTCCTGAACTGTCCGAACATCGTAACCGCTTTCTAACAGGTGCGTGGCGAACGAATGTCTGAAAGTATGGCAGGTGGCACGCTTGGTCAATCCGGCCTTGGCGACGGCATCTCTCACCGCTTTTTGAACCAGCGATTCATCCACATGATGGCGTCCTTCTTCGCCGGTTTTCCTATTCTTCCAGCGGTTTTCCTGGGGACACGTTGGTTCGGGGTACCTTACCCCGAACCATAACAGTTGCGGGGTGGGGTTCATCCTGAAGGGATTCACCCTGAAGGGCACCCCGCAACAACAATGTTCATAGTTCATGGTTCATAGTTGATGGCAAAAGCTTTAACCACGAACCATAAACTGATGACTGCTAACTGATAACTGCCAACTGGAAACTGGCAACCGCCAACTGCCTACATTTCTGCCACCATCTTTTTTATCGTCTCAGTGGTCAACGATTTCGGCCGCTCGATGGCAAGACCCAAGGCTCTATCCCAGATCAGTTGGGCTAAAACGCCCATGGCACGGGAGACACCGAATAGCACCGTATAAAAGTCATACTCTCGAACCCCATAATACCACTGCAAAACTCCCGAATGCGCATCCACATTGGGCCAGGGGTTTTTGGCTTTGCCGTGCTCTTTAAGGATATCAGGTGCGGTCTCATATATCAGGCTGACCAGTTTGAAAAGATCGTCATCCGGCATGTGTTTTAAGGCGAATTCTCGCTGAGCCGTGTATCTGGGATCGGTTTGTCTCAGAACCGCGTGTCCATATCCCGGAATAACCTGTCCGCCCTTTAAGGTATCCCACAAAGCTTTGGACAACTCTTCTTTGCTGGGGACCCTTCCACCTAATTTTTCCATCAGATTCTGAATCCAGCGCAGAACCTCCTGGTTTGCCAGTCCATGTAAGGGACCAGCCAATCCGTCCATACCTGCAGAGAGGGAGTAAAAGGCATCAGATAGGGCGGAGCCGACCAAATGAGTGGTGTGCGCAGAAACGTTTCCCCCCTCGTGATCGCAATGCAGAACCAGATACAATCTCATCAATTCGTAGTATTCGGGATTGTCGATGCCCATCATATGGGCAAAGTTTGCGCCCCAGTCTAATCTCTTGATAGGTCGAATCCTCTTTCCATCCTTATAAGTCCGGCGATATATATAGGCGGCAATGGCAGGAAGCTTTGCCAGAAGGTTCATCACGTCTTCATACATGGGATCCCAGTATTCGGTCTTGGGGACGCCTTCATTGTATTTCTTTACAAACTCAGAGCTGGACTGGAGTGAGAGAATCCCTATGGCGAATTGAGTCATGGGATGCATGTCCGTGGGGAGAGCTTTCAAAGTTTTCCAGGTGTTCTGGGGGACTTCTCCCCGGCTCTGCCACTCTTTGGTGATCTCTTTGACGTCTTTCTTTGTGGGAAGCTCGCCGGTCATAAGCAACCAGAAGATTCCTTCAGGAAGAGGTTCCTCTCCACCGTGTGCCTTGGGCAATTTTTCTCGAAGCTCCGGGATATTATATCCACGAAACCTTATTCCTTCCATGGGATCTAAAAGCGAGGTCTCCCAGACCATACATTTTATGCCCCTCATGCCACCATAGGCTTGTTGGACAGTTGCTTGAGAGATCACTTTGTCACCATGTTCCTTCACTAAAGATTTGATTTCCTCCCTTAGTTCTGGAATCTTTTGAGCCAGTTTTTCCTTGAGAGACATGCCTCCTCCTGTTTAATTGTTGTGAATTATTTCACAATTTTTGACTTAAAAAAAGAATTTTGATTCGAATGTAACATTACGTGCAGAATCCGAAGCGTGCACTGCATTTTTCGTAACCTCTGTAGCTAAATCATATCGGATGGTTCCTCTTTTTGCCTCTTTTGGATCGGTGGCGCCCACAAGCTCCCTCAGTTTTTTTACCGCATTTCTTCTGGTAAGCAAAATCCCGATAACTTTGCCCGAGGAGATAAATTTCACCAGCTTTTCAAAAAACGGTTTCCCTTTATGAACCTGATAGAACTTTCTGGCTTCAGCGAGCGAGAATTTCGCCATCTTAAGATCCACTATCTTGAAACCAGCATCCTCTATCCTCTTTATGATCTCCCCTATCAGGTTTCTTTTCACCGCATCCGGCTTGATCATCAAGAAGGTCTTTTCCAAATTTTAGTCCTCACCTCCGCCCAAAAGTGCGTGAAAAAACTTAAGCTTCACTTTATTTCATATAGAACATCGAGCCAGCTTCAAACAGCTGAGGATAGCTTCATCTTTTTCTTCTTTTACGCTTTTTTCTTTGAGTCAGTTCAAACCCGATTTCTGCCGCACTCAAGTTTTTCTCCTCGGTTCCTTTAGGAGCTCTTCTTTTAATTGCCTCTAAGAATCCTTTTTTCGAAACGATCTTGGTTAAAGCGGCAATAGCTCCCAAAGCCATTATGTTGGCTACCACAGGGGTGCCGATCTTATCCCGGGCCATCTGGGTGAAAGGAAAACCATGCACTTTGTGATCCGGAAGCTGATCCACCAATCCGGAGTCTACGATTAAAACCCCCTCATCCTTCAACGCCGGGAAATAGGTATCGCATGCTTCCTGGGTTAAAGCTAAAAGCAGATCCAGCTTGAGCGGTTTGGGATAATAGATCTCACCGGAGCTGACCACCAGATCGGATCTACTGGCACCGCCACGTGCCTCCGGACCATAGCTCTGGGTCTGGCATACATTTTTGCCATCCTCCACCCCAATGGCTTCAGCTAAGACGGTTCCGGCGAAGATCATCCCCTGCCCTCCGGAACCGGAGAGTCTGATCTCGTATCTATCTTCGTATTCTGTGGAGACCCTTTTTGTGTGGTGCATCTTCTTGTGAGTATGAACGGGGTCATCTCTCATTATATCTTACCCTGAGCCTCGGCGATTACCTTATCGTATTCCTCACAGTATTCAGGAAAATCTATATCCCACAAAACCCCGGTGAGGAACTTGCCCCTCAATTTTTCCGAAGGAACCTTTCCAACGGCGCTGATGGGAATGGCATGTTCCTTTTGCCATTTTAACATTTCTATCGCCCCTCCCTCCTTGTTAAGTCTTCCATATAGGGTAGGACATTGGCTGATCACCTCCACAAGTGAGAATCCTTTCTTTTGGATGGCCTCTTCGATGAGCTTCCGCAGTTGCACCATGTGATATACCGTTCCTCGCGCCACAAAGGGCGCTCCCGCGGCAATAGCCAGTTTGGCTATATCGAAGTTTCTCTCTCGGTTTCCATAAGGGGCGGTGGTACCGATCTTCATGAAAGGGGTGGTGGGCGCCACCTGACCCCCGGTCATCCCATAGGTGGAGTTGTTGACCAGAATTGTGGTCAGGTCAATGTTGCGTCGGCAGGCATGGATGAAGTGATTTCCTCCGATGGCCAGAGCATCTCCATCGCCGGTGATTATGATCACTTTCAAATCAGGCTGGGCTAATTTCACCCCGGTGGCAAAAGCTATTGGTCGTCCATGAGTGGTATGAAGGGTGTTGAAGTCCACATATACCGGCATTCGGCTGGAACA
>CAYOFL010000003.1:0-22027 GCA_964403165.1 uncultured Ignavibacteria bacterium | reverse complement strand
TCAGCCACGAGGATCATATCCAACTGCTCCAGGATATGTTCCATATAAACATCCGGGAAGGGCCACACGGTTAAGGGCTGTATTAATCCCACCTTGATTCTTTTCTCTCGCGCCATGTGCACCGCCTGTCTGGCGGCACGCGCCACAATCCCATAGGCGAAGACCGCCAGGTGGGCGTCCTCCATGAATTCTTCTCGTATCTCAACGATATCATTTAAGTTATGGGTGATTTTGTTTTTTAATTTCTTCAGCTTTTCCTTGATAGCCACCGGTCTGGCAGTAGGGAACCCGTCCGGATTGTGAGTCAAGCCGGTGATGTTGTATCTGTACCCTTCTCCGAAACTTGCCATGGGGGAGACAAAATGAGGATTTACCTCAAAATGCTGATACCATTCCGGGGGAACCGTGGGTTTCATTCGGTTTATTATCCTGATCTTACCCGGATCGGGGAAGGTAACCTTCTCCCGCATATGCCCCACCACCTCATCCATCAATACTATTACCGGAGTGCGATATTTTTCTGAGAGATTGAAGGCTTTAATGGTAAAATGGAAGCATTCCGCCACCGAGGAAGGAGCCAGGGCTATTGCATTGTAATCTCCATGGGGTCCCCAGCGAGCCTGCATGGTATCGGACTGGGAGACCTTGGTAGGCAGACCAGTGGAGGGTCCTCCTCTTTGCACGTCCACGATCACACAGGGGACTTCAGCCATGTAGGCGTATCCAATGTGTTCCTGCATCAGGGAGAATCCGGGTCCGCTGGTGGCGGTCATGGATTTCACTCCGGCTACTGATGCTCCGATCACCGCCGCCAAGCTGGCGATTTCGTCCTCCATCTGAATGAATTTGCCCCCCACTTTGGGCATCTCCCGAGCCAAAACCTCCGCTATCTCCGTGGAAGGAGTGATGGGATAGCCAGCAAAGAAACGACAACCTGCCGCAATAGCACCTTCCGCACAAGCCCGGTTTCCCAGAATTAATCTCTCTTTTTTTTGAGTAGTAGCCTTTTCCATTAAGTATCCTTAGAAGGTTCTTTTCCTAACTCCTTTTTTTCTCGCGGTCTCACCGCAATGGCAAAATCCGGGCACCTGAGCTCACACATGCCGCACTGGGTGCATTTTTCCGGATAGGTTAATATGGGAAAACCTTCTTTGTCCGAGGTCAAAGCACCGGTGGGACAGAAAGCCACGCAGATTTCGCATCTTTTACACCAGGCTTCGAATACGTGAACTTTCTCCTCCCCGGTCTCCTGCTTGATGTTTTGTTGAGTCTTACTGGTTTGATCTGCCAATTGACTCCTTTCACCTGGTCAAATTAGAGCTTGACTTTATGAGTATATATAATAAATTAAATACGAGAAAAGTCAAGTTTTTTGCCAAAGCTTTGTGATTTTTTTCACTAACAACAGATGTCCATAAAATCAATAAATTATAAGTTCAAGCAGAAACTTAACGCCACTCTGGGTGGAGAGGCGCATAATCTTTGTTACCAATGTGGCGCCTGCGTGGGGGACTGTCCGGCCGCCATGTATTCTGAAGATTTCAACCCCCGGGAGATACTTCTGCAGGCGCTTTTAGGGGATGAAGAAGCTTTGACCGGAGAGAATTCCCCCATCTGGAATTGCACCAATTGCTATACCTGCTACGAGAGATGTCCCCAGGCGGTAAGACCGGTGGAGGTGATAATCGCCTTAAAGAACATCTGCTACCAGAAGATGACTTCTGCACCTGAGGTTAATCAGATTGTGAAAAGCGTTAAGACCACCGGTCGGACAGTGAAGATCACCTCCCTGTCTGACAGAAGGAGAAAAGAGTTGGGCTTGCCGGAGATAAAACCCGTCCCCATGGATGAGTTAAAAAAGCTTTTCGAACCATAG
The DNA here is from genome assembly GCA_964403165.1 of uncultured Ignavibacteria bacterium. GTDB lineage: Bacteria > Zixibacteria > MSB-5A5 > MSB-5A5 > SM1-73 > SM23-73-3. Next base: position 20,151 of record CAYOFL010000003.1, on the reverse strand, counting down.
GGTGGAGAAATCATATCTCGCTCCTTGTGGATGTTATCCATGGCTGGCAAGCATCCACAAGAAATAAGATTATCGAGGATGATGGAGACCCGTATGGGATAACATCCTCGATGAGCAGAAAACCTATTTTCGGACTGTAATATGAAATACGCTCCCTTTTACGGATGTATGATCGAGGTGAAATATCCGCAGATGGAGGCGGCGGTGCGAAAGACTGCAAAGAATCTGGGAATGGAATTGGTGGATCTGGATGGATTCTCCTGCTGTCCCGATCCCATCTATTTTAAAGCCACAGACAAGCTAACCTGGCTCACCATTGCGGCAAGGAACATCTCCATCGCTGAGGAGGCAGGGCTGGACCTGATAACCATGTGCTCTGGCTGTACCGCCACACTCTCTGAAGCTAATTATCACCTTTCCTCAGAACCGGAACTGAAGGAAAAGGTGAATCAACGCCTGAAAAGAATCGGAAGGGAGTATAAGGGCACCATCTCTGTTCGTCACATCGTGACCGTTCTGCGAGACGATCTGGGGATCGAGAGGGTAAGAGAGTCGGTTAAAAGACCTCTGGGTGGCATCAAGGTGGGAATTCACTATGGCTGTCATCTGCTCAAGCCTTCGGAGATAATGCGGGTGGATGATCCGGACTATCCTACCATACTGGAAAAACTTTTTTCCGCCATCGGCGCCCAGATAGTTCACCATGATAAGCAAGCCCTCTGCTGTGGAAAAGCCTGCATGAGCGAGGATATACCCGAAAAAATGACCTATGACGTCTTAACTTCTCTCAAAAGATCCGGCGCCGACTTAATGGGCTTGATCTGTCCCACCTGCTTTGACGAGTTCGATCTGGGGCAGATAAAGCTTTCCAGAAAACTCAATGAAGATTTGACCATTCCAATTCTATATTATTTCCAATTGTTAGGTTTAGCTCAGGGTCTTTCTCCTCAGGAGGTGGGGCTTCATCTGCACAAAACCAAGACCGACCAGATAGTAAAAAAGTTAGAGAACTCTAATTGACCCCCGCTCCAGGGTGGATGTTATCCCACGGAGAGCAAGGATGTTGAGGGGAATTCTGTAAGAATTAAAGACTAAATTTACCACATTCCAATGGTCGCTTGATAAGACCTTTTTAGGGCAAAGAAGATGTAATTTCAAGCGGGGAGACCAAAACATGAGCAAGATTTTCAAAATAGTAACTGTTCTGTTGATTGCAACCTTAATTCTCTTTTTCGCATGCAGTAAGAAGAAGCCTAATGGTCCGGAGCCCCCCAAATACAAATGGACCATCTTGGGTTACTTTGACGGCAACAATTCAGAGGACCAAACACTTGATGGTCACTCCTATGTGATCAGAGACCTGCAGGAGTTGGAGCAGATCGACTCCACCGAGGATGTGCAGGTTCTGGTGATGCTGGGATCCTTTAAAACCGATGGGAATTGCAAATATTATCATGTGGAAAGACACTTAAACGAACCGGAAGATTCTGTTAGTTCAGAGGTGGTGCTCGACCTGGGCAAAAAAGACATGTCTGATCCTGCAACCCTGAGAAATTTCTTAAACTATGGGGTGCAGAATTATTCTGCGGTGCACTACATGTTAATCATCAACGATCACGCCGGAGGCTGGATGGGGCTTTGTTCTGATACCATCAATGGTAATGGCGACTGGATGAGTCTGCCGGAGCTCTCCTTCGCTCTCTCCGGTTTTAAGTTTGACATAATCTGGTTTTACACTCCTTCCATGGCTACGGCGGAGGTAGCATATCAGATAAAGGAGATGGCAGAATACATGATTGCCTCTCAGTTCCATTTCCATCCAGACACTATCATGGGCTCAAGTGAATGGCTTCCCTATTTGACTGATAACCCGGACGTAAGCGTTTGGTCTTTCGCTCGAAAAGTCACCCAGGCGATCAAGAACGCCGTTGAGCGCATTTCGCCAGACAAGCATTTTCAGTCTGTTCTGCTGGATCTGACCATAATATCAGAGGTTGCCACAGATATTTCGAATCTGGGCAGAGATATGATAGATAGCGCTGGATCTTATTGGAATGAAATATGGGATGCGTGGGCGGGTTCCCATACCTATAAGGAGTGTGACTCAGTATATGTTCATCTTCGGGAGTTTGCCCGACAAATTCAAACCCAGCCCAATTTAGACTCAACCATAAGGAATGATGCTCAAGACCTGGTGACTTCCATTAACGAGGCGGTGAAGGTGGAGTTCATGCACCCCTCCTATCCGCACAGGGAGCTGGGCGGCATTTCCATCTATCTCCCCTGGAATCAAAATTATTTCGATTCCGCCGGTTATGCCCAGCTTGATTTTGTTGCAACCGGATGGCAAGATTTTATCTCAACTTTTCTTCGATCTTTTCCAGACAGTTATGCCGGCATCCTCAACGTTATAAGCAAACCCACCGGGGCAAGGGTGTATCTAAATGGGGTAGATACCGGATATGAGACTAATGCAATAATTGGAGGACTCCTTCCGGGGCCTTATGAACTCAAGCTGGTTAAAACCGGTTATCAAGAGAAAACGCAGCATATAGAAATCTTTGCTCAGCAGACTACATTTGCATCTATTGAACTTCCCCCCTTAACACAATAATCTTATAAATCGTTTTTTCTTCGGTAGGTTGACTAAAGAGTTTCTAACGGGAGGTTGGGATTAAAAAGGATGGGGCTGCTCCTCTGGAAATTTACTTGACAGAAGCGTAATCCCCCTAATATTTAAATTATTACAGGTTAACTTAAGATAATGCCTCTTAAGAGTTGTATTCTTTCTGTAGCCTAAAATGAAATTCAAAAACCTCATCTTTTCCCTTCAATCCCCGCATTCTGCGGGATTTTCAACAGGAGGTGGGAACATGAAAAGCCACAAATTACGAAGATTGACACTTCTTCTCTTTTTTGCTCTTCTCGTTCTATTTATCGGGGTTTGTCTCAGCCTGATCGGGTGCGAGAAGCATGATGTGAGCCATGAAGTTGTTGGGTACGTTGAGGGAACCGTCATCGATAGTTTGACCCGCTTGCCAACAGATAGTGCGTGGATAAGTCGTACTCCAGATACTACATTCGAGCCACTAAGATTATCGGATTCATTAGGATATTATTTCGTAGGACAGTTTCCCGGAAGGCACGTTTTCTTTTACTGCGGGAAAAAAGGATATGTCACAAAGAAATCTAAACAATTTGAAATTGAAAAGAATAAAACCACCAGAGTTGATTTTGAACTGGTTCCATTAGGGGAATAAGGAGGATAAAATCATGAGGAAGTTGATATTAATAATTTTGGTATCTATGTTAATTTCTTCAGTTGCTGCGGCATCCGACAAAACTAACTCCTTAATTCTTTTAACTGCAAAATCTCTAGCAGAGACTGAAGAAGCGATTAAATTGATAGAGTATTTCGGGGGCGAAGTGAGGCACGTTTTCCTTCCTGATGTTTTGAATAGTAAGTTGCCCCAAAAAACCAATTGCTTTATCTATCCAGACTTGAATCTGCCTGATGAATCAGGCAACTACAAGTTTTTGCCAACTCGATAAATCCAGCCCTATTAGACTAAGAGTTTTCCACGCCTCTTTGTTTTCTCCATCTCTGGAGAAGAGATGAAATCTTGTCCTTCTTTTTCTTACCCTTGTGATCAAGAGCAAAAAAGCGGTTAAAAGAATTTTAAAAATTCTTCTTTCAAACGCTCTTGAGCAGTTTATATTTAAGCTTAGATGGAAGATCAAACTTTTCAAAAAGGCACGAACGATTTTCACCAGAGCCGGAGAATAGTTGCGCTTTATACTGATATCGGCAGGGGGCATCCCAGCTACTTAGACAGCTTGCTCTACCTGCTGAAGGAAAGATACCCTCAGTTAGTCTGCCGAACGGTTTTTCAGGAAAGTAAAGGTCTGTCGCTTCTTTCTTGGAGATTTGTATCCTGGCTTTATACAATCAGCGGAAAAGGTGGGATTCAAACAAAATTTTACAACTTAATCCGCCAAAGATCACAAAAGGGCTCAGAAAATTCGCTAGTGACAAAAATTTTGGGAAGGGATTTAAAACGGACATACGAGAACTTTCCGGGGATTTGTCTGGTGGCACATCCCATTGTAGCCAGATCTTTGGCAGGTGTCTGTCGGGTGTGGTATGTGCATGGGGAGATCGCCGCGCCTTCAGAATGTGCCATCCAAGGAGTGGAGAAAATTCTGGTTCCTCTAAATGAGACTAAAGAGAAACTGATTGCTCAGGGAGCAGAAAGAGATGCGGTAATGGTCTGTGGATTGATGATTGAGCCGCCCCTGGTGGAGGGTGCAGAGACAGCCTATCAAGAGAGACTGATAAGAATCAACAATTCAGATCATCCGTTAACTGTGGGATTTTTCACCTCCGGAGCTTATCCTAAAGAGCATATGGAGAAGATCATACTGGGTGCTTTCTCAGTTATTCAAAAGAAGATGAAAACTGTTATCTTCTGTGGGACAAATCCTCGTAAGTTTGAATGGGTGAGAAACAGAGTGAAAAACTGGGGAGCAAAGATGGTTGTGGATACTCAAAAAAACTCCCATGAAAATGAAGAATTCGATCTGAAGCTGGTGGCCAGAAAGAGAAGACAGGAAGACACCGCAAGAGCTGTTCAGCTTATCCCCCATCTGGATGTTTTTGTGGCGGCTTCCCACGAAAGAACCAATTGGGCAGTCGGTCTGGGCTTGCCCATGTTCGTTCTTTTTCCTCTAATCGGCACTTTCGCCTCCCAGAATTTTGAGTTTGCGCAAAAGCAAGGGGTGGTTTATCCCGTAGAATCATTGGGGAAGGCAAAAAGCTTAGGACAGCTACTGAAAGAACTGAGAGGAAACGGCCAACTGCTGCAGATAGCTAAAAATGGTTTTGGAGCCCGCAGCATCGCGGGTGTGGAAAGAGCAGACTCTTGCTTCGAGCAAGATTAGTGTGTTCCGAAACAGATTGACCTGAGGGAGAAAAAATGTGAGAAACAAAACCCCTAGAATTCTGCAAATCAGCATATGGCTTGTTTTGGTAGTACTTCTTGCTGCTTCGTCACCACAAGCTTCTGACAAGCTCCAGATAAGAATCTGGACTGATAAAGATCAGTTTTTAGTACACGAACTCATAATCGTCTATTACGAGTTGAAAAATATGAGCGACTCTGATCTAGTTCTAAGCTTGGCAGATCTGGCAGAGGATTTCAGAATAAAGGATCAACGAGGCAGTGAATACCCTCGACTCATCCGAGGGTGGTGTCCGCTGTCAGATACTCTTCGAGCAGACGAAATCTATCAGAGTATGTCGGAGGTGAGCGACCCATACGGGATAGAAAAGGTCAGTGCATACACATGTTACATGCAGACGCTATCCTATCAAGCTCGCCATGGTTCATGGATGAAATCAAATACCATAACATTTGAAGTAGCAGAGCCGACGGGAGAAGAAAAAAAAGCTCTGAGTATGTTCGCAAGGGCCGAGACTCTCAGTTTCTCGGAAGATCCAGAGAAAAGAGGACTTGCTTTCTCTCAATACCTCAACCTCGTGGAAAAACACCCAAGTAGCGTTTATGCCCCGATTTCGCTTTACACCGCGTCAATGATTTACCAGAAGTCCGTAGATATTATGCGTATACGCGAGAATGTCTGGGTTTACACAAAATTGATCGAGGACTATCCGCAGTCCTGTTATTTTCATCTGGCTTTCGCCAGACTTGCAGAAGCTTTTGAGAATCTTGAGGATAAGACGGGGGCAACTCGGCTGATGGAAAAGCTAATCGAAAAGCATCCCGATACCAAGATTTCGGAGAGGGCGGAGTATTGGTTGGAGAAGATCAAAGACTGGAAGTTTGAGTAAATTTTCTTGTGATAGAAGAATCTTTACTGAGGGAATTGAAAAATATGCGTTTCGTCCGGCAGTCTGTGCAACGAAAGCTGTTGATGGCATCTGTCTTTTTGGCAATCATGCTGTCAACCAGTTATGTATTTGCCTCTAATTCAGACAAGAGGTTAAACATCTTTTTTGCAGGCGGAGGTTCTTTCCCGGTTAGCGATTTCTCCAACATAGCCAAGAGTGGTTTCAATTGGGGAGCAGGAGCTGAGCTTCGATTCCCGTCAAACTGGGCCATGGGGATCGTCGTTCACGGGACTGAGTTTGAACATCAGAGAGTCGTGTACAATTCGTGGCTCCGCTCCTGGAGATCCATCGACTGGACTTTCGTTCGAGGTAATTGGTATGGAAAGTATCTTATCAGAAAAAAAGGAATCTCTCCTTTCTTCAAGACAGGCATAGGCATCTATTCTCTGAAGGGTAAAAATACCTTTGCAGGGAGAAACCAGACAATAAGTGAAACCACAGGTTACAGCATAGTGCCCGGAGTGGGGGTGGAATACTCGACCAAAAGGGCTCTCTTGTTTGCAGAAATTGACTATAATTTTGTCTTAAGAGAAAGCACAGGAGGGTGTGTAATATCCACCGAGGTCAGTCAGTTCTTTGACCTGTTCCTTGGAGTAGCATTTTTCCTATCGAATCTCTGAACTGCAAGGCCTTGACAAGACAGTCGGCTTATACTATAGTGATTTCAGGAAATCAATAGACGATAATTCTTAGGAGGCTGTTATGAGGATAAAGACAATTTCTCTCCTCCTATGCAGTTTTTTGACCATAGGGATGGGAAAGACCGGTTTGGCGGCGGATCTACAGGGTAAACTGGTGCTCAGCGCCAAGGGAGGGATGTGCCGTTCTATGCCAGAAGGGCTCTCTTTTGCAGCTGACAATAACGGTAATTACGGACTGGGACTAAGTGTTGAGTATTTCTTCTTAGAACCCTTATCCGGAGGTTTGAGCTTCTCCTACAACTCTTTTTCTTTTGAGGGAGAGTGGGCAAGGCCGGCATATTATTCAGTATGGAATTATCACTACTACACCGACTGGACTTGGTCCAATGTGAGCATCTTCGGAAGATTTGTTTTAGCACCACTGAACGAAGTTTCTCCCTATTTCACCGCAGGGATAGGGTTGTATATTCCGAGGATAAAAAATAAGTCGTATTATTATCAGCCTGACACAATTTATGCCAATACCTTTTACGGCAAAAGCAAGTTTGGTTATCATTTTGGTTTTGGTACTCACTATCTGTTAAGCAGCAGGGTGCTAGTTTATCTTGAGTTTCCGCTAAATGTCATTAAGGACGAGGATAACACCCATTATTTTAACATATTCGCCGGGATATCCTTTCTCCTTGGACCGGCGAAGCAGGCGGAAGAGACCAGACTAATACCCTGAACCTTCATCACTTCTCTCGATCTCGCCGACGGGGAGTCCCTCCTCTGTCTCCCTCACAAAATTCCCTCTCCATTTTCGATTGACTTTTCCTGTCCTTTGTATTAATTTTGACTTTCAAAATTGACCAGTCATTTAAATTATTGAAATGGAGGAAAGAGTTGTTCAAAAATCCAAAGCATGTGATTGAATTTGCACAGCAGAAAAATATTGAGATGATCGATTTGAAGTTCATTGATCTGTTTGGAAGATGGCATCATCTCTCCTTGCCCAAAAGCCAATTGAATATGGATATGTTCGAAAGGGGCGTTCCCTACGACGGGTCTGCCACTCCCGGGTTCAAATCGGTGGAATCAGGTGACATGGTTTTACTTCCAGATGTCAAGACCGCGAAGCTGGACCCGTTCTGGGATATGCCTACGTTAAGTTTCATATGCAGTTCGGCAGAGGCGGATACCCTCAAACTTTACATGCGAGAGCCCAGAGTTATCGCCCGGAAAGCCGAACAGTATCTGACTAAAACCGGCATCGCCGACCAAAGCCTGTGGTCGACTGAATTTGAGTTTTACATATTCGACAGCATAAGCTATAAAAATGATATCAACATGGCTACCTACATCATAGATTCCAACGAGGCGGACTGGAATTCCGGAATGAGGGAGGGAAAGAATTTGGGTAATAAGATCCCCACCCATGGCGGATATCATGCCATCCCTCCTCTGGATGATCTTTTTGACGTAAGGGCGGAGATGGTAAAAACCGTTGAGGAGGGGGGAATACCGGTGAGGTATCATCACCACGAGGTGGGAGGTCCGGGGCAATCCGAGATTGAGATTTTGGATGATACCCTGACCAATATGGGTGACATAACCATGTGGGTCAAGTATGTGATCAAGATGGTGGCAAGAAAACACAACCACACGGTCACCTTTATGCCCAAGCCCTTGTATAATGAAGCAGGAAATGGCATGCATTTTCACCAGCATCTTTTCAAGAAGGGCAAACCTTTGTTTTATGATAAAAAAGGCTATGCGGGTTTGAGCAAGCTGGCTTTGTATTACATCGGAGGACTCTTAACCCATGGGGCTGCTCTTTTGGCTCTTACCAATCCTAGCACCAATTCCTTCAAGAGACTGGTTCCCGGATTTGAGGCTCCGGTGAAGCTGTTTTTCTCTTTAGCCAACCGGAGCGCCGCCATTCGCATTCCCAAATATGCCCAGAAGCCAGCGGAGAAAAGAATGGAGTTCCGACCTCCGGACAACACCTGCAATGTTTATTTAGCCTTAGCCGCCCAACTTTTGGCTGGGATAGATGGGATCAAAAAGAAAATCGATCCTACCAAAGCGGGATTTGGTCCCATAGACAAAAATGTCTTTACCTTACCAGAAAAGGAAAGAGATAAAATAGCGTCAATCCCCACTACCTTGAAGGAAGCTCTGGATGCTTTGAAGGAGGATCATCAGTTTCTGTTAGAGGGCGGGGTATTCACCCAGGATATTCTTGATGTTTGGACAGACTACAAGCTAAACAAAGAATACAATGAGGTAAGAAACAGACCTCACCCTTATGAGATGTCCCTTTATTATGATGTATGATTTTTAAAACAGTCCGAAAGGGATTCAAATTCTCCAAATAAGAGAGTTTAACCATCTACAATTTTCCCCAGTCGAGGTGAAAAGTTATGCCCAAAACTAAAGATGAGGTTTTGACTTTAATTGACGAGAACAAGGTCAAATACATCCGCCTGTGGTTTACCGATATTTTGGGACAGTTGAAAGGAATGTCCATCACTCGCGGTGAGATAGAACACGTGTTGGACGAGGGACAGGGGTTTGACGGATCCTCAATAGAGGGGTTTGTGCGCATTCAGGAGAGTGATCTTGTGGCCATGCCGGATTTGAAGACCTTTCGCATCCTGCCCTGGACGGTGAATGACGAGAGGGTAGCGCTTTTCATCTGTGACGTCTTAAAACCGGATGGGACTCCCTTTGTCGGGGATCCCCGGTACGTGCTTCGAAGGGTGCTGGCCAAGGCAGCCGAGAAAGGATGGAGCTTCTTTTGCGGACCGGAGCTCGAATACTTTTACTTTTCCCGAAAGGATGACCCCACTCCTTTAGACGAGGGGGGTTATTTCGATTACAGCACGGTAAGCGCAGGAACCAGAATGCGAAAGGCGGCAGCGTCGGCTCTGGAGACTATGGGCATTCCGGTGGAGTGCACCCATCACGAGGTAGCACCCTCTCAACACGAGATCGACCTTCGATACCAGGAAGCTTTGGTCATGGCGGACATGGTCATGTTCTATCGCCTCACCATTAAAGAGTTGGCTCTGCGGGAAGGATATTACGCCACCTTCATGCCCAAACCGATCTTTGGTCAAAACGGCTCCGGCATGCACGTCCATCAATCCCTGTTTGAAAATGACAGGAACATATTCTTTGATCCGAAAGAGAAGAAATACCACTTATCCGGAGAGGCAAAACACTATATCGGTGGACTCTTCCGTCACGTCAAAGAGATGTGTCTGGTTTTGAGCCAGTGGGTCAACTCGTACAAGCGGCTTGTCCCTGGATATGAAGCGCCGGCATACATCTGCTGGGGAACTAAGAATCGCTCCGCCTTGGTACGGGTGCCTGAGTATAAACCTGGAAAAGAGAAAGCCACACGAATCGAGCTTAGGTCTCCTGATCCGGCCTGCAATCCGTATCTGGCTTTTGCCATGATGCTGGCGGCTGGTCTGAAAGGGATTGAGGAAAAGATAGAACCTCCCCCACCAGTGGAGATGGACATCTTCGGACTCTCTGATAAGGAAAGAGCTGAGCTGAACATCGACTGCTTGCCCGGCTCTTTAGAAGAAGCTATCAGGGAACTTGAGAGAAGCCAACTGGCAAAGGAAACCTTAGGCGAACACATCTTTCACTCCCTGATTGCCAACAAAAAGGTGGAATGGGATCAGTATCGTATTCATGTGGGCAACTATGAGTTAGAAAAATATTTGCCCTGGTTGTAGTCGTTTTCTACCTCTCCCCCTTTCCCCCTCTCCCCCGCCTTTGGCGGGATTTTCAACCACCGCCGTTGGCGGGATCTTCAACCACCGCCTTTGGCGGGATTTTCAACATGAAATGGAGAGGGGAAAACAGAAGGAGAGGTTTTTAGAGTTTTCATGCTTAGTACCAAATTAAATGAATTCACCGGCTGGCAACTCAAAGAATTAATGGACAAAGGAGAGATCTCCTCCGAAGAAATCATCTCCTCGGTCTTCGATCAGATTCACAAGCTTAATCCCCACATAAACGCTTATATAACTTTATTAGAAGGTCAGGCAAAAGAGGCTGCCCGGAGGATAGATGACCGCCGAAGCAGAGGCAAAAATCTGGGAGCTTTGGCCGGCCTACCTGTTGCCGTCAAGGATAACATCTGCACCCAGGGAGTTCGCACCACCTGTGGCTCCAAGATATTATCCAATTTCATTCCACCCTACGATGCCACGGTAATCGAGAAACTCAAAAAGGCAGATGCCGTAATCATCGGCAAGACCAATATGGATGAGTTTGCCATGGGATCTTCCAATGAGAATTCATTTTTCGGGGTGGTGAAAAATCCTTTTGATTCAGAAAGGATACCCGGAGGCTCCAGCGGTGGCTCTGCTGCGGCAGTGGCTTCTGATATGACCACCCTGGCTTTGGGATCAGACACCGGTGGCTCAATCAGACAACCTGCCAGTCTGTGTGGGGTGGTGGGACTGAAGCCCACCTACGGGCGGGTCTCCCGTTATGGCCTGGTAGCCTTCGCCTCCTCCCTGGATCAGATCGGACCCATAACCAGGGACGTCAAAGATTGCGCCTTGCTTTCAAGCGTGATCTGCGGTTATGATCTCAAAGATTCCACCTCACTGCAGGAAGGGAAATTAGACTTTACTGAATCTCTTGAGAGCGAAGTTAAGTATATAAAGATAGGAATTGCTCAGGAGTATTTTGCAGAAGGTCTGGATGGGGAAGTTAAGGAAGCGGTGATGCACGGAGTAAAACTTTTAGAAAATCTCGGAATGATTGTAGAGGAGGTCTCTTTGCCCCATACAGACAAAGCTATCGCCACTTACTATGTTCTGGCAACCGCAGAGGCATCTTCAAATTTGGCTCGATATGACGGGATGAAGTATGGTTTTCGGTCAGAAGGAGAGCTGGAGTTATCCCAGATGTATAAGAAAACCAGAAGCGAAGGATTCGGAGCAGAGGTGAAAAGAAGAATTATTTTGGGCACCTATGTGCTATCTGCAGGTTATTACGAAGCCTATTATGCCAAAGCCCAGAAGGCCAGAACTATAATCAGAGAGGATTTTTCGAAGGCATTTGAGAAGGTGGATGTGATAATTACCCCTACATCACCCACCACCGCTTTTAGGATCGGCGAAAAGATGGATGACCCTCTGACCATGTATCTTTCGGACGTATATACCACTTCGGCTAATTTAGCCGGCATACCAGCCATCTCGGTTCCGTGCGGCAAAGACTCAAAAGGTTTGCCCATCGGGCTTCAGATCATGGGGAAACCGCTGTCCGAAGGTCTGATCTTGAAGGTGGCTTATGCTTTGGAGCAGAGTTTGTGATTAAGGTGCCCCTCGGGTTCGCCGACCTGAGGGGATTGAAACTTATCACCCTCCCTTAATCCCTCCCGTCAAGGGAGGGAAAGTCCCCTCTCCCCTTTGGGGAGATTCGTATGAATGCTTCGCAGGGTAGGGGTGAGGGGGATAGAAAGAATGTCGAGCAGGCTTAGCCATGCTCGACCTACAGATAATATGAAAACGCGTAGCAGAGGCTTTATGCCTCTGGGCGGTCAGATGACCGCTACGCGAGAAAGGAGTTTAAAATGGATTACGGTGGATTAGTGAAGAGAGCTTTAGACATAATGTGGAAGTTCAAATACCTCTGGGTCTTCGGATTCTTCTTAGAGTTCGGGTCGGGAGGTGGTGGTTGGGTTGGAAATCTGCCGGAGAAGGTCAAACTACCGGTCGGTGATTTCTTAAGTGGTGCTCTCATAGGAGCAATCGTACTTCTGGTGTTGGTTGGATTCGTGGTTTTCTTGTTGTTTCTGATCATGTATTTGATCTCACAAGGAGGGCTCATTCATTGCGTGTGGAAAGTAGAGTCGGGAGAGAATCCCACATTGCGGGATGGATGGAACGCGGGGATCAAGAATTTCTGGAGGATTTTGGGAATCAGCATTATGGTATTGATTTTCATCCTCGCATCAGCCTTAGTAACCCTGGTACCTTTTGTACTGATACTGATCGCTGCCAAGGTTATGGGGCTGCTCTCTGGAGTATTCCTGTTTCCGGTGTTCTTAGTTCTTCTCCTTACCCTACTTTTGATTGACCTATATGCTACCAGGACCTGCATAATTGAAGGAAAGGGAGTGTTTGACTCACTGGCCGCCGGATGGGAGATGTTGAAAACCAATCTGGGACCATCCTTAGTTGTAGGATTAATTGGTATCGGCAGCACTATGGTTTATATATTTGGCTTCGTAGCTGTAGGTCTGCTCCTGGCATTACCTTTCATAGCTTTAGGTATCTTTAATCTATTCCTGGGAATTTTCCTGGGAGTGGTGGTTGGACTAATTTATATTGGCCTGCTCTCCGCCCTCTGGGGAACCTACATCGATTCCCTGTGGACTCTGGCTTATCTGGACATGAAGAAGCTGCAGTTACAGAAGGCGACTGCATGACGATTCCTGTGGGGTCTGTCCGAAGTTTGAAGGAGGCCTTATGCCTCCGTACAGATGATCGTGTCGAATAGGCCTTCGGCCCATGGCTGGCAGGCATATTCGACCTACAGCTAGTCAGCCCATCAGCCTGAGCGGGTGAAGATCAATCACCCTCCCTTAGTCCCTCCCGTCAAGGGAAGAAGAATTCCCTCTCCCCTGGGGGAGATTCGTATGAATGCTTCGCAGGGTTAGGTTGAAAATCCCGCCAGAGGCGGGGGTGAGGGGGATAGCGGTAATATGGAATACGAAAGCACAATAGGTTTAGAGGTTCATGCTCAGCTTTTGACTGAGTCCAAGATATTCTGTGGATGTTCCACCAAATTCGGGAGTCCACCTAATACTCAGACCTGCCCGGTCTGTCTGGGTATGCCGGGCGTCCTGCCGGTTCTGAACAAAAAGGCGGTGGAATATGCCTTAAAGATGGTTCTGGCAGTAGGTGGAAAAGTCCACTCTGAAAGCATCTTTGCCCGAAAGAACTATTTCTATCCAGATTTGCCCAAAGGTTATCAAATTTCGCAATATGAGAAACCCCTGGCAACTGGAGGATTCATTGAGATTGAGACCGACTCGGGAAAGAAAAAAATCGGAATAACCCGCATTCACTTGGAAGAGGATGCTGGAAAATCTATGCATCCGGAAGGTGAATCAGATGGTGACACGTCTGTGGATATGAACAGGTGCGGCGTGCCTTTGGTTGAGATAGTGAGTGAGCCGGATATCTCGTCGCCACAGGAGGCATATCTTTATCTTACCAAGCTCAGACAGATTGTGGAGTATCTGGGCATCTGCAGTGGAAACATGGAGGAGGGCGCGCTCAGGTGTGATGCCAACGTGTCGGTAAGACCAAAGGGAGTTGGAAAATTCGGGATTAACACTGAAGTCAAAAACATGAATTCCTTCCGGGGCGTGGAAAAGGCGTTGACATATGAGATAAAAAGACAGATTGAGATTTTAGATGCAGGTGGGACAGTGGAAAAACAGACGCTTTTGTGGGATGAAAAAAAGCAGATTTCATCCGTTATGAGAAGCAAAGAAGAATCGCATGATTATAGATATTTCCCCGAGCCGGATCTGGTAACCCTGGCGGTATCTCAAGAATGGATAGACCAGATCAAAAAGAGCCTGCCTGAGCTTCCGGACGAAAAAAAGCAAAGATTTGTCACCAAATTCAAAATTCCAGAATATGATGCCGGGGTCTTGACATCCTCTAAAGAATTGGCACATTATTATGAGGAATGCGTGAAGAACCATCCTGATCCCAAGACGCTGAGCAACTGGGTGATGGGCGAGGTCTTGCGGGAGTTAAAAGAGAGGAAGATCGAGATAAAGAATTTTAAAATCGCCCCAACAGATTTAACAGATTTATTAAAACAGATAGACGAAGGAACCATCAGCGGCAAGATGGCAAAGGAAATCTTTTCCCAGATGGCTCAAACCGGAAAGTCAGCTTCACAGATCATAAGTGAGAAAGGATTGGCTCAGATTTCTGACGAAAGGGAATTGAATCGGATCGTAGAAGAGGTGTTGAAAGAGAATCCTGAGAGTGTTAAAATGTATCATGCCGGAAAAGAGAAGCTCTTTGGTTTCTTTGTGGGACAGGTGATGAAAAAGACTGAAGGTAAAGCCAATCCCAAGCTGGTCAATGAACTCTTGAGAGCGAAGCTCTCAGCCTTGTAGGTCAAGCATGGCGTAGCCTGCTTGACAAAAAGAGTCGTCAACCATCCTTCAGCACGAGGCTTCACTTCGTGCCGAGTGCACTCAGTGCGAGGCAGGACAAACCCTTCGGGATGGTTGACCTACAAAACTATTTTGGAGGCATAAACGAATAACGCAGTTATTTTACGTTGTGCGAAATCGCCTTTTGAAAAGAATAATAAAAGGAGACCATCATGGATAAACCAGAACCCGATTTTGACCCTCATTCGTCGAATTTTGCTTTCTGGATAATAACTTTAATGCACGACAATCCTCTTCTTCCTATTTTTAGAAATCCTTATAAGCTTTTAAAAGCCGCCGGACTAAAGCCGGGGCAAAAAGTGCTGGAGGTTGGATGTGGTCCAGGATTCTTCACAATTCCTGCGGCAGAAATAGTGGGAAATGAAGGCTCCCTTTACGCGGTAGACGTCCATCCGCTTGCAATAAAAAGAGTTCAAAAAAAGATCGAGAGAAAGGGGATAAAAAATGTGACTCCTATTCTTGCAAATGCATCCAATACCAGGCTGCCAGATCGAAGCGTTGACCTTACCTTCCTTTTTGGTCTTCGTTACATCGCCGGCGGACTGGAAAATGTTATATCTGAGATACATCGTATCTTAAAATCTGGGGGTGTTTTTTCATTTGAAAAAACCAGAGGGCCTGAGAAAAAATTAATTGAGGAGGTAGAAAAAGGAGGATTTATTTATTCAGGGAGACAGGCGAGAATTTTCTTATTCACAAAGGGAAAGGATAGTGAAGAATAATAAAGCAAAGAGCCTCATCGGGTGCTGTGGGATATATTGTGGGTTATGCAACAAATACCAGTCAGAAGCACCAAGCAGGTGTATCGGTTGTAAATTGGGTGAACAACATTCATGGTGCAGTATCTGGAATTGCTGTGTAAAAAAACACAAATTTGAGACTTGCATAGAATGCAAAGAAGTATTTACTTGTAAAATCTTCTTAAGAAGAAAAGTTGCGGAATGGATCCCAGCTGTTGATAATTTAGATCAAATTAAAAAAGTTGGTTTGGAAAAGTGGTTAGAAGAACAGAAAGAAAGACAGGCTTTGTTGGAACGATTACTGAAGAATTATAATGAAGGGCGATCAATGAGTTTTTACTGCAGGACCTGTGCAAAAATGTCAGTTGAGTTGATTAATAAGGCAGTAAAAGAAGCAAATAAAAAACTTGTAAGTGAAAAAGTAGACAAATCTGACATCAAAACAAAAGAAAAGATTTTGAAAATAGTTATCAAGGATTTTGCCTTGAAGGCTGATGTTAATTTGAATTAAAAAGATATAGCTGTTGTTGCGGGGTACCCTTCGGCCTTCGCCCTCAGGACATGCCCTTACCCCGCAACAATTCGTGGTTCAGCATGCTCAGCGTAAGAGGTTCGGGATGAGGGTTCATCCTGAAGGGATTCACCCTGAAGGGCACCCCGAACCAACGTGTTAATCGTGAAGGTAATAAGGGAGATTTTTCGAGATGAAGAAATTAAATCTGGTGGTCTTGGCTTCCGGTGGGGGCACCAATCTGCAAGCCATAATTGATAACATCGAGGCGGGAAAAGTAGATGCTCAGATTAGGGCAGTGATAAGCAACAATAGTAAATCGGGTGCCCTGGAGCGTGCTCGAAACCATAATATTCCCGACATTCACCTAAGCCGTAAGCAGTTTGCTACCCTGGAGGAGTTCGATCAAAAGTTTCTTTCGATTTTGAAGGAGAAGGAGACCGATCTGGTGGTTCTGGCAGGCTATATGAAGATGCTTTCTCCTACGGTGATAAGAGAATACGAAAACAGAATAATAAACATTCATCCCGCACTTCTACCTGCTTTTGGAGGAGAAGGGATGTATGGCATCCACGTTCACGAGGCAGTGATAAAATCGGGCGTGAAGGTGACCGGTGTGACCGTGCACATCGTGGATGAGATATACGATCATGGTGCCATCCTTTTTCAGAAATGCGTGCCAGTTTCAAATGATGACACACCGGAAAGCTTACAAAAAAGGGTTCTGCCGCATGAGCATGAAGCCTATTCCAGAGTAATTCAGCTTTTTGCTGAAGGGAAAATAGAGATAAAGGATAATCGGGCGTTCATAAAAGAGTAGCGAAAGAAAAACAGATATAGGTCCGAAATTCCCCATTTGGGGATTTCGAACAAAACCAAATATGTCGAATAGGTCTTCGACCCATGGCTGGCAGGCATATTCGACCTACAAATGTTTATCATCCTCCCTTAATCCCTCCCATCAAGGGAGGGAAAGTTCCCCTTTCCCCTTGGGGAGAGGGTAGGATGAGGGAGATTCGGACGAAAACAAACTTATTCCGAGGCGATCAAGCTTTTTGCTAAAGACAAAATTGAGATTTCAGCGAACAGAACTTCCCTTTAAGAAATAATTCAAATGCCAACAGAAGAAAAAGACTCCACCTATTTCAAATGCCTGCTTTACCTTATCTTGGGCACAGCTGCCTTTCGCCTAATTTACATTAGCATTCCCAATTTAGCTCCCGAGGAGGCATATTATTGGAACTATTCCCGACATCTGGCTTTGAGTTATTTCGACCATCCCCCCATGCTGGCTTATCTAATTTACATTTTCACCCTGGTAGGAAAGCAAAGCGAATTTTTCGTTCGGATAGGCTGTGTATTAATCTCCTCGGGATTAACTTATCTAACTTATCTTGTCGGCAAGTTGCTTTTTGACCGAAAAGTTGGCTTTTTCTCGGCTCTGCTTCTAAACTGCATCCTAATCTTCTCTCTGGGTGCCATGATCGCCACCCCAGATACGCCCATGATTTTTTTCTGGGTGCTTTCCTTTTATTTTTTCTGCAAACTGATTTTAACTCAAAAGAAAAAGTGGTGGTATTTTTGGGGAATAAGCACAGGTTTAGCTTTGCTTTCCAAATATACTGCAATTTTCATCATTTTATCGGTCTTTCTTTTTCTGATTTTCTCCAAGAAAAATCGAAAATGGCTTATCACCAAAGAGCCCTATTTAGCTTTGATTTTAGGAATTTTAGTTTTTCTGCCTGTAATTATCTGGAATGCACAGAATAACTGGGCTTCTTTTCTTTTTCAATCTTCTCGCCGAGCCAAGGAGTTGGGGAGCTTTTCCGCCCGGCATTTTTTCGGCTATTTAGGAGCACAGATCGGGGTGATCTCACCCTTGATTTATGCAGGCTTAATTTATGCCGCGGTTAAAAGTGGGATCGTTGGTTTCAAAGAGCATCATCAGAAATTCTTGCTCTGCTTTTGTTGGTCTTTCCCCATAATTTTGGTCTTTACTTTAGTGGCGACCAAATACTGGGTCAAGATAAATTGGGTAACTGCCGGATATTTCTCCGCATCAATCTCTGCTGTGGCTTTGTTCTTTCGATTCTTAGAAAGAGGAAGAAAATGGGTTAAGACCTGGGGAGTTACCTCATTAATTATTGGCTTGATTTTTGTCCTGATTGCTCATATTTTACCGGTAATGAAATTCATACCGGTTTCATCTTCACTGGACACTGTGACCGGATGGAAGGAATTGGCTCAGAGAGTAGAAAAGGAAAAAAGTAGGATGCCAGAAGGGACGATAGTTGTGGGTTATGGTTACAAGGTCCCCAGTGAGATCGCATTTTATGCTTCAATCGAAACATATTCTAACAATATCGTAGGTGAAAATGGTTTGCAATTTGATTTTTGGTCCAATCCAGATGATTTCTTGGGAAAAGATGCCATTTTCGTTTATGATGAGAGGGAAAGGTATAAAAATCCGGAAAACTTGAAAAACTTCTTTGCCTCTGTCCAAGAGTTAGAAGCGTTGAAAATCTATCGAGGAGGAAAGGTGTTGACCACCTTCCATATTTCCAAATGTTATGGATATAAAGGTCCTGCAGGTTAAGGTAATAAGAGATTTTTAATTCAACCGTCTGTGATTTTTTGTAAAAAGCTGAAGATGGCACGGTGAAATATCCAACTCATAAATTTTATAAAACTCCATCCCATAGAAGCGGGAATTTACCCCACTTTAAGAAATAGTTTTTGAAGGAGCTGAAAAATTTTTTGATTTTAGGAAAGGAAATCTTTGAAATTTCTTGGAGGTATAATGGAACAGGCTCTAATGGAAACCAACATAAATGAATATCCGCTTTTTGCCCGGGGGAAGGTAAGGGATGTATATAATCTGGGAGATAAACTTTTGATTGTCGCAACCGACAGGATCTCCGCTTTCGATGTCATCCTTCCCACCGGAATTCCCGGCAAGGGAAAAACATTGACTCAGATGTCCTTGTTCTGGTTCGATCTGGTGAAGAGTGTAGCGGAAAATCACCTGATCACCGCCAAGGTGGATGAATATCCGGATGATCTGAAGAAATATCGGGACGTTCTGGAGGGGCGATCAATGTTGGTTAAGAAGGCTGTGCGAATCGACATTGAATGCGTGGTAAGGGGATACATAGCTGGCTCTTTGTGGAAGGAATATAAAGGCAAAGCAGTGTATCAGGGGAAGTCAGCTACCATAGAACTCTTTGGGGTTCAACTCCCTTCGAATCTCACCGAATCGCAGAGACTGCCCTATCCTGTTTTCACTCCCACCACCAAGGCAGAAGAAGGACATGATGAGAGCCTTACTTTTGAAGAGGTAAAGAAGATGGTTGGCGAGAAGCAGGCTTTGGATCTGAGGAGCAAAAGTATACAGATTTATAAAAAAGCGGCAGACTATGCGGAAAGAAGAGGAATGATCATCGCAGATACCAAGTTTGAATTTGGAAAACTGAATGATAGGTTGATTCTGATCGATGAGATCTTCTCCTCTGACTCGTCCAGATTCTGGGATAAGAAAAATTATCAGAGGGGACGACCTCAGGAGGCTTTTGACAAACAATATGTGCGGGACTATTTAGAATCCATCCACTGGAATAAAAAACCCCCTGCACCTGAGTTGCCGCAGGAAGTAGTGTTAAAAACATTAGAGAAATATCAATTGGCATATCAGAGATTGGTAAAATAGATACCTCACCCCCTTGGTTCCCTTCTTCATTTGATGTTGAAAATCCCGCCAGAGGCGGGAGAGAAGGGGAATCGAAGGGGAGAGGTAAGAAAGTATTCTGAAGGAGACTAATCATGACAGAAGTAAAATCTGGCTTCATAAAGATCCGCAGGGCACTATTGAGTGTATCCGACAAAACAAATCTCATAGAGTTAGCCACGGTTTTATCCCGATTCGGGGTGGAGATCATCTCCACCGGTGGCACCCAGGCTGAGCTTAAGGAAGCAGGCATAAAGTCGATATCTATCTCCTCCTTCACTGGTTTTCCGGAGATATTGGGAGGAAGGGTCAAAACACTTCATCCTAAGGTATTTGGGGGAATTTTGGCTAAAAGGGGAGACGAGGAGCAGAAGATAGAGTTGACTGAACAGGATATCAA
>CAYOFL010000002.1:0-70742 GCA_964403165.1 uncultured Ignavibacteria bacterium | reverse complement strand
ACGCCTGCGAAGTTAGCTGTCGGGCTCGGGTTAAGAGCTAACCCTATCCTCCCGCTAAAGGCGGGGGGAAAATTCGCCCCGGAAAATCTTGCCCAGACGCCCAGACGCCCTACAGGCCTGCAGGGGGCCCGTCCGGGGGCAAGCTTACGCTTGGGTCCTCCGCCCCCGCCACAAGGCGGGGTTAGGCGATTTCTTCCAATGTTGAGCGCAATTATATAAAACCAGCTTCGCTTTGTCAATAGTTATTTGAAAGCTTTTGAGAAACTTGATTCGCAGGGCTGGAAGCCCTGCCTACGTATAAATTCCTTTTCAAACCTCTGTTTTGAGTTGATCGTTTTCGTAGCCCTCCTCCTCGATCTTCATCTGCCGGACCTTTCTCAGCCTCCTTGCCACAGAGATGGAATCTTTTAGCATTCTCTCCTCAGCTTGGGTGAGTTCTTCCATCACTGGAATGCCCACTTTTATTAGGGTTCTCACCATATCAGCCATGGTGCGGTCGTATTTTTCCGCCAGCTCCATTATCCTTTTTTTTAACTGGTAAGAGACAAATATGTTCAAGCAATGTTCGCCTCGAAGTTTGGTGATCGGTTCGGTCATTTTTACCTCCTGGAATTAAAAGTTCAAAGGTTCAAGGGTTCAAAAGTTCAATGTTTAAAGCTTTTGTCTGCTTTCTGCCTACTGAATACTGAATACTGCCATCTGCCTTTCAAACCATATGTTTCTTTCTGTGCCCTATTATCACCTGGGGAGTTTTTATATCAACCCCATATTTTTGTTTGAAGATTTTGATCAATGGTGCATAGGTCTCCTCCTCTTTTTTGTTTCTGATCAATTCTTCCAGTTCTTGCCTGAAAGGACTTTTGCAGATTATGCAATCGGTATCTTCGGGAACATCCAATTTGAAACGTTCTTTCACGAAATCAGCCAGAATGATTCTCAATTTACCCAGTGCCCTTTGATGAATTCTTTCCAGCTTATGAACCTTCTTTTTTAAAATTCGCGCAATCTCTTGATAGCTTTTGAAGTCGAAATAAAAGAGCTGGACAAATTGTTTTTCCACAGAAGAGAGTCTCTTAACCGCTTTTCTTACCTCGCGGTTAATTGACTCCTCCCTTTTTAGGCTTTCCTTGCTGTCAGGAAAGTCTTGTAGAATTTTTTCTTCTATTTCCTCATCCAGACGGCCATAAAGTTCAGTTGCCCAACCCAGATAACGGACTCGACCTCTCTTCTTTCTCCCATAGGCGAGTGAACAGTTATAATGGTCAACAAAGTGATCTCCAAAACGCCTGTCTTTCTTTTTGTCTTTCATAAGTCCGTCCTTGTTTTTTGAGAAAAATGTAGAGAAAAAAAGAAAGTGAGCAATCACTTCATTATGACTTCTTAATCATCGCCGTATCACTTCAAGATCACACTGGATTTAGACCATAGAAATGTGGGAGCGGGGCTTCGGGGATTGTTGAAAAACCAATTTCATGAAGTTTTTACGTAGGGACAGGGCTTGTCCCTGTCCGAGTCCTAAAGCGGACAGCCATCCCGCCAACGGCGGGATCCCTACGACAATCTCCTCTCTTTTTCAACAAGCCCTTTAGTTTCGCCCGCAGCAGTTTCGTGGAAAGAAAAAAACCAGCACCTAACTTAAGTTAGGTGCTGGCCATGATTACTGAAAAAGGTGGTGACTCGTTTTTCTACACGTTAAATTGATGCGTGAAGGGTAGTGTTGACGTTACCTCCCTTTACTCTAAGATATGAATGTTCTTCTCCCTACACATGTCCTTGAGTATCTTTGGCCATACGGTGACACTGCACTCTCCAAGGTGCGCCTTTTTGAGCAGGGTCATGTAAGTGCGGGACTGCCCGATGCCACCACCAATGCTCAAGGGTATCTGGTTGTTTATGATTGCCTGGTGGTATGGCAACTTGAGGAAATCAAGCTGTCCGGTCATCTCCAACTGTTTCTTGAGCGTGTCAGCGTTAACCCGAATACCCATGGAGGTCAGCTCGTGGCGGCGCTTTGTCACCGGGTTCCAGACAAGAATATCACCATTGAGACCATGCATGGGTCTGCCGTCTTTAGACTTTGTCTCCGTGACCCAGTCGTCGTAGTCTGCCGCTCTCATTTCGTGCGGGTAACCGTCCTTGAGGATCCAGCCGACCCCATAGATGAAGATCGCGACGGCTTCCGTTTAGGAATACAATAAGTTTTGCGAAACGTTTACTTTATTTCTTCAAACTCACCTGTCTGTTTGTTTTTTCTAACATTATTCCAGTGAAAATATTTGCCATTCATAGAAATATAAACTCCATGCGGTAAAGTTTGGACAAATGCCAAAGAACTTCCTAAATTGAATAATCCATCAGAACTACCAAACTTGTATGGTATCATTGCACCGGTTAAAATTATTGTTTTATCGTTTATGGAATTTGCGAGAACTTTGGCAGTTTCTACCATCGTATCAGTGCCGTGGGTAATCAGTATTTTATCTTCCTTTGTTCTTCGGCAGTTTTCAAGAATAATTTTTCTATCAGCGTCAGTCATATCTAAACTATCAATCATCATTAGAGTTCTGATGTCAATTTCTAGTTTACAACGACCCAATTTTAGCATTTCAGGTAGGTGAGTGTCCTTGAAAAAGAGTTCACCTTCGAGTTCATTGTACTCTTTATCGAAAGTCCCACCCGTGACAAAGATTTTGATTGTCATTATTTTTCAGTTATAAGTTAATATTAATAAATGCTTTGTCGTTAAACCAGCTCAAATTTAGTTTAACTTCACAATCGCCGTCTCACGCTGCTTGCGCGGCAGGTCGGGGTACTTATCAAGGATTTCTTCGGCATGTATGAATGTGAGCTTCTCGGGCAGGTCGGGATATTTGTCCGTTTTCAACTGGGGAAAGAGTTGCTGAACATGGGTCTCGGCTCCCTTGATGACCTTCCAGATCTTCTCTATCACTTCGGTTAGGAACTGCAGGTTGCGTTGCTCTTCGGTTATCACCAGTTCCCAGTCCCACTGGTCCACGTATGCGCTGTGATCGTGGTCTAAGAAGTAGTCCTTGCGCACGGCGCGCATGTCGGTGTATAGGCCCTCCCCCACCTCCATGCCGAACTGCTTCAGCGCAACACGCTTCCACTTGGTTGCGGCCTGCACTATCTGGGCATCGACCGGGTGCTTGTCATAGTCGTTTGAAATATGGAACCCGATGGGGGTGCGTGAGCCATCCCGGTCCAACATATCGTTTACACCACTCTCAACGTCTACGATCAGGGGAACCTCAACCCGCATCAGATTGAGCTCCTTGCACAGACCCTCCTCGATGTAGTTTTTCGCAGAAGTGATTGCCTTCTGCGTTTCCTTCGGGGTTAAAAGAGAGCTGTAGTCCTGTGGCAGGATTTTTTCCAGCTGGTTATAGTCACCGATACCGGGTCCAGCTAAGTCTGCCTTCTTGTCTACGGTTGCCATTGTGTTTACCTCCTTTTCACTAACATAAGCGTAAATTTCTGTCTGCTCGACTGCTTAACCAGGAGAGTCATCTCCTGTTATCTTTTTCGCTCTTCCGAGCCTTATATACTATGCAATTTCCTTCCAAAAATCAAGAAAAAAAACGACGCACCCCCTAATTGCCTTCAGGGCAAACAGAGGTGCGCCGCCGCCGACTTCGATCCCGAACATTAATGGTTGCGTCAGGAGCTTTTCTCTTCCCCGTACGGGGAATCCTGGTGACTGACGCTTTAAAAGGTGTCAGGACTCAGGTCCTGACACAACGGAAATTACACCTACCCAAGGACAGGTTTTTGTAACAAAACACATTGTATGGACGTAAAGAAAATTGAGCTTGAAAAGGAGGAGTTATGAACCATCAGGATGAGAAAGATGACCGTCACGGCATGGTGATTGGAGGACTGATAGTATTAGGTCTGGGGGTGATTTTCCTTCTGTCGAATCTGGGCATCATCCCCGATTTTGGAATCATGTGGCCTTTGGTTCTGGTGGTTATCGGTATTGCGCTTCTGGTGGGAGCGGTGGTGAAGAGGGAGTCGAAAAAAGAGAAAGAAGAGGAAAGATTCAAAACACCTGAGTAAGATAAGAGCGGAGCTGAAGGGACTGTTGAAAAACCTCTTGGCAGGGCTAAATGCCCTGCCCTATGGATGATAAGTAGTTGTCTCCCATAGGGGCGGGAATTTATCCCGCCCCCAAATATAGCTTTTTCAACAAGCCCTGAAGCTTCGTCCCTACATTTTTCACTGCAAAAAAAGAAACCTAAGCGCATCCATGCAAAGGAGCAGGACCACCGCGATATAAATAGTTCAGTAGATAGACAACATCAGCCAGATCTATGGTGCAGTCGTTATTTGGATCTCCGGAAGGTCGGGGATTAGGTTCTGGTCCACCTTTGTAAAGATAATTAATCAGATATATTATATCTCCCACCTCCACTTCACCATTACCGTTGGCATCTCCCCATACATAGGTTGTGGCAATGTTTTTGAAAATCATGTTTGCACCTTCCCAGTTGCTCACCCCCAGATCAGGCTTGAAAGAGTAATGATAATCGAAAATGATCTCTGTTATAGGGGCGGTAGTGACAGAGACCCAGCCACTGGCTAAATTGTAGCAATAGTGGGTTAATGCAAGAGTGTCACCATCCACTATCACGTTCTCCAGAGAGTGAGCAGGATAGTGGTTCAGATAGAACACTTTTTTTATTCCATCGCCCGCATGAGTCTCGCCCATGACATTTAGAACTCCGTCGCCGTCCACATCCGCCCAGACCATCTCCTCCACCACGGCGGTATAGCTTGAACTGCATTGCCAGGCTGGGGTGGTGGTCAAAGTTCCACCTATGTTCTCATATACCACCGAGTATCCCCACCATCTGCCCGCGGCTAAATCCTTATCTCCATCATTGTCCACATCACACCAACAGACAGAAGAACCATAACCCTGGGTGCTTGATCTCCAGATGGGAGTAGTTTGCAGTGTTCCCCCTACATTGAGATAAACTTCAAAATATCCCGGTTGCCCTAACTGGGTATTGTTGGCAACTGCTAAGTCCAGAAAACCATCATTGTCCATATCCCCCCAGTTGAGGGTATTCCCATCATAGTATCCACCGGAGTTCCATGAGGCATATGGCTCGATTGAATCTCCATAATTATAATAGACAAAGACCGGGCCTATGGAACCGATAAAAGCCAGATCCAGATCTCCGTCGTTGTCCACATCTGCCCATTCCACATCGTAGCAGGGAGTGCTATCGATGGAGGTCCAGGAAGGGGTGATCTCTAAAGTTCCTCCAACGTTGTAATAGATTCTCTGGGGTTCCCGGATACTGTGATAGGATTCTCCACTGGCTACAGCCAAGTCCAGATCACCATCTCCATCCGCATCCCCGAACGCACAAGCAAAGGAGTGCACCGAGTCAGCAGATTGCCACGAGGGAGTTGTCTCCAGAGTGCCACCTGTGTTTAAATAAAGCTGAATGGTTGATCTTTTCCATCCAGAGGAGATGTAGTTGGATACTGCAAAATCTAAATAGCCATCCTGATTTACGTCTCCTAAGGCGGAATGTCCGGAATATTGCTGGTTAGAAGAAGCCCAGCCATGGGTGGTCTGAATATTTCCAGCATAATTGAAATAAACGTAATTGGGAGCCTTTGCCATGTCGTTTCCATTAGAGATGGCAAAATCCAAATATCCGTTTTTGTCGAGGTCACCCCAATTGGCACCGGTGGAGTAAACCCCAATCTCGGTGGATTGCCAGAATGGGGATTTCTGAAGAGGAATTTCAGCAAAACTAAATCCAGAAACAGCACAAATTATGATAAAAGAACTTAACAATATTTTCATTTCAACCTGCCTCGATTTGCAAATTATCTCTTTGTATTTGTAGTTTTTGATTTTTGATCGTTTATTGGTGGTGGTCCTTCCCTATACAGATAATTTATAAGATAGACCACATCCGAGATGTCCACCACCGTGTCGCCATTAGCATCTCCAGAGAAGTAGGGCATAGGAGGTGGTCCATTCTTAAATAGAAAGTTTATAAGATAAATCACGTCCCCTAATTCGATCTGTTGGTCGTAATTGACGTCTCCTCGAATATACGATCCCACGTTTAAGGTGAACACAAAGTCCACTCCTCCTGAAATCTGCACCACTGTATCAAGAGTGAAGTAACCTGGATGAGTTATCTGAAAAAGGTAATGTCCGCCACCAACGTTTTCAAAAATGAAGGAACCGGTCTGGTCGGTGGTGTCTGAGATTGCCAGTTCCCATATTTGGATTACGCTTTCCGAAGAGTCTGGAGGATTGTCGGATAAGCCTACCTTCCCCATCACTTCAAAATAATTCTCCACCTGAACCTGCATGCTGTCTGAATCTGAGTTTCCATATCTATCGTAAGCGGTCACCTTCACCCAGTAAGTTGCATTGGGAAACTCTTCCGTGTTCCAGCCACAAAACCAATCGGAGGCTTCGATTACGCTGTCTCCATCCGTGTTGGTAAGGATGAAATAGAAATTCCTATAATTATAATCTCCCTGCGTGTGGCATACAGCATCATCCTGATAGATCACGCTTACATTCTGATCCCAGAAGAGGGTGTCAGTGAAAATAAAGGAAAGAACCGGACCAAAGGAGACACTGTCATTGAAGATGGAGTATTCAATCTGATAGGGGATCATCCGCCAAGAGGGGTGAAGAGTTTTGTCATATATCTTTGAGACGATGTCTACAGATCCTGAGACCGGACTTCCGGGATCGAAATATGCGTGAGTGTTATTATAACAGAAGGCAAATTTGTAGCCATCTTGTGCATTTTCGATCTCAGGATAATCAGGCTCGTCGATGGGGATCAGTTCGTCTAAAGGATTGGCGATGAACTTCCAGTCGGATGACCAGGTTACCCCCTGATTTCTTATCTTGACGAAATGCAGGTGATGAAAGTTTGCCACAGGCCAATAGACTAAATCACCTAAATAGTCGCCGACCTTTACGCTGTCGCCCACCTGAACCGGAATGGTGTATCGATCCAGGTGAGCATAGAGCCAGCCGTCGCACCAGCCGGACCCAGCTGAGTCCCCTACTGCCACCCTCCAGTGATAATCACCTGAGATGGTGAGTACAGCTTTGACTATGCCAGATTTGACCGCATATACAGGGGAACCAAAAAGTTGCATAATGTCTATTCCCGGATGAAGATAAGGGGAACCTCCATAATATTGATACTCCCCATAGTTGTTCCCCAGCGGAAGAGATACGTTCCCGGGAGCAAAGGGCCAACGAATAGCATCTGCCGGAGTGACTAAAAGAATCAAAGAGGCGCAGAAAAGGACAATTTCTGCAAAACGTCTCAGGTTAGATGAATTCTGTTTCATTTTATTTCACGCTTTTAGGTCTGAGTTATAATTGATAAGCATATCATTTACAATAGCTTGGGAATGCCATCTCATGTTTTACTTGAAACCCATAATACGTTTCTGTATAGAGTTTTCTGAAAAACTCCTTTTGCAGGGCTGGAAGCCCTGCTTACGGGGGTGTAAGTATGGAGTTTTTTATTTTCTCTTTCTAATAGTAAGTATAGCATGAAACTTGAAAATGTCAAGATGGTATTTGAGGTTATTTGCTTGCAATGATACAGTATTGGCGGTTTGCCAAAACATTGAACACTAAGATTGGTGTTCTTCTCTACAACGCTGTTGCTGTATTTGATTATAAAAGGAAGTATTATTGATTTAAGATAAGAGAATTTATAACAAGGTTTCAGTTGTTATTTGTTGATGAGTGCTTTCAGGATCACATCATCACCCGATCGAAGATACTTAAGTGAAGAAAATAAGATCAGATTTTTAAATTCGTATGGAGTAAAAGGATTCACGCTATTTATTCCCCTTCCCAAGATTTTTGGGGCAGTGATCATCACCAGATAGTCAGCCAGTCGTTTTTTAAGAAAAGAGGTAATTATCTTTGATCCCCCTTCGACCAGGATGGAACTGATATTCCTTTGTCCCAATTCTTTCAAAAGACTTTGCAAGTCGACCTGGTTTGAACGATTTTTCTTTATCAACCACACCTGGACACCTGTTGATTGTATCCTTTTGATTTTTTTCTGATCAGAAAGGGAGGTGGTGGCAATGATGGTAGAGTGTGCCGCCTTTCCCTTGATTACATTGCAGTCAAGTGGAGTTCGAAGTCGACTGTCGAGGATTATCTTTTCAGGATTTTTGCCTTTGATGAACCGAACAGTGAGACGAGGGTCATCCCGGATAATCGTGTTTACTCCCACCAGGACAGCGTCACTTGCGCTTCGCATCCGATGAACAAAGCGAAGGGAAGACGGCCCGCTGATCCATCTGGAATCCCCGGAGGGGGTGGCGATTTTGCCATCCAGAGTTTGAGCATACTTCAAGGTGACGAAAGGAATCCCGGTCTTACGATATTTGGTTTGGGAAAGTTTCTCAAGCGATCTCTCAAACTCCAATATACGTTTTTCTGTTAAAACAGGAATGTTTTTCATTGTAACCTAAGAAAGTCTTTTGTTTTTTCTGAAGAAGAGTAAATATTCGACAATCTGTTGTCAAGATATTATTTATGGAGTTTACGAAAAACTTAAGTTGGGAGAGATTCTCTTGGAGTGTTGGTTTCAGGGCTTGTTGAAAAAGCCACACTTCGGGGCGGGATATGCGTATGCATTCATACGAAAATTCCCGCCCCTATGGACAACAACGATTAGCAACCCATAGGGCAGGGCATTTAGCCCTGCCAAAAGAGTTTCTCAACAACCCCTTCAGCTTGATCCTAGACCTTTCGTCGACGGGTATGAACCATTTGCTTCACACTGCAGGAGACCGCTTTGCGCAAAAGAAAATGAGTTTTTATAAGATTAACTTAAAGGTAAACACTATAATCTCTTTCCAGATCGGACAGGGGTTGTACCCTTCAGGGCGAGCCTTTCCTTCGACACTGAGTCTCAGGACGAAGTGCAGGGCGAGCCCCTGTCCGCCCAGACGGGCGGTCGTCTCCCAGACGAGCCGACGCCCAGACGGGGGCGTCTGCCCTCCCGTCTGGGGGTCTCCGTGACCGCAGAAAAGGGGCGGGGATGCAACCCCTGCCCCAACAGATAAACACTCCAATCTCTCAACATGATGTTTTATTTTTCATTCTCTTTTTTCTTGACAGAAGTTCAATAATGTTTATATTGAAAATGGATTGCGGAGATGGCAAAATCTGCAATCAGAGATTCAATTATAGAAGGGGCTATATAAAAAACCAAGCTATTAAAGCTGTAATGGCTATTAGATAAATTAGATTTCCGGACATAGACTGTATTAAAATACGCAAACCTTAAAACAAAACAAGGAGGTGCTTTAAGATGAAAGGGAGATTCTTGGTTGTGCTTCTGAGTTTGACTCTCTTGGTCATCTTTCCGGGGTTGGCGTTTGCTCAGTTCGGGTCGATTTCAGGGATAGTCACAGATGAGGTGACAGGTTTCCCAATTCCCTCGGCTCATGTCTGGGCTTATGATAGCAGCACTCATGGCGGAGGGGAGGCATGGGCAGACACTGACGGATATTATCTCATACATAATCTCGTAGCTGGGCAGTATATAGTAGGAGTTCATAAGGACGGTTATGAAGATGAGGTCTATCCTAGATTGGTGACTGTTATGGAAGGGCAGAATACACCTAACATCAATTTTGCCCTAACCCCAGTGGGTGGAGAATTCGGATCGATTTCCGGGAGAGTTACGGATGGGGTAACCGGTTACCCCATCGAAGGGGCGGCAATTACTCTAAGCGGGATATATTGTGTGTGGTACACGGACTCAACTGGCAACTACATGTGTGATAACATCCCTCCTGATGCTTATGAGGTCAATGCCTATGCAACCGGATACTATCAAGAGACCTATCCGGATTCGGTGATCGTGGTTGCGGGACAGAATACGCCCAATATTGACTTTGCCTTAACGCCCGTAGCCGAGTACGGTTTGATTACAGGCCAGGTTATTGATGAGGAGACAGGTCTCCCCATTATCATGGCTCGCCTGAGAGCCATCGGCTTGGATAACTGGTGTTACGGAGAGGCTTTCAGTGATACCGGCGGTTGGTATGGCATCCAAAACCTGTGCCCTGGGATCTACCAGGTGGTTGCCAGTAAGGAGGGTTATGCTCCGGAGGTCTATCCGGACTCGGTGATTGTGATTGCAGGACAGAATACACCAAATATTAACTTCGCCCTAACACCTATAGCTGAGTACGGTTCAATTTCAGGCAGGGTGACTGATGAGGAGACTGGTCTTCCCATTAGCATGGCTCACCTGATAGCCATAGGCTTGGATAACTGGTGTTATGCAGAGGCCTGGAGTGATACCGACGGCTATTACATAATCCCACATCTGTGTCCTGGCATCTACGAGGTGAACGCGCATGCACAGGGATACATCCCAGAGACCTACCCGGACTCAGTGATTGTGGTTGAGGGGCAGAGCACTCCCAACATCAACTTCGCTCTCACTCCTGTTGGTGGTCCGGAGTTTGGCTCGATCTCAGGCAGAGTGATTGATGAAGATACCGGTCTCCCCATTGTAATGGCAGAGATCACTATAACTGGGATATATTGCATCTGGTATACCGATACTGCTGGTTATTACTTATGTGATAACCTTCCCCCGGATGCATATGAGGTGAATGCCCGAAAAGATGGCTACATTCCAGAAACCTATCCGGATTCGGTGATTGTGATTGCAGGACAGAATACGCCCAATATTGATTTTGCCTTAACACCTTTTGGTGGATATGGCTCAATTTCAGGCCGGGTGACTGATGAAGAGACTGATCTCCCCATTATCATGGCTCATCTGATAGCCATTGGTTTGGATAACTGGTGTTACGGAGAGGCTTGGAGTGATACCGGCGGTTATTATATGATCCCAAACCTGTGCGCTGGTACTTATCAAGTTAATGCGAATGCGCAAGGTTATATTCCAGAAACCTATCCGGATTCGGTGCCTGTGATTGCTGGTGAAGATACACCCAATATCAACTTCGCTCTTACACCTATAGGTGAAGCTGGCTCGATTTCCGGAACTGTTACCGACTCGAGTACTGGTCAACCGATTGCGGGCGCTTGTGTTTGGACGTATGGGGAGTTTGGTCGAGGTCAGGCTGAAACAGATTCTTTGGGCCAGTATACAATCTTTGGTCTTTATGCCGGGGACTATTTTGTCACTGCCTGGGCATGGGATTATTATCCGCAGGATTATCCCACTGTTGTAACCGTGATCGAAGGTCAAGATACTCCTGGTATTGACTTCGCTTTAGTTCCTTATGGAGGTCCCGGTGAAGGAATAATTGCGGGAAGAGTTTTGGAGGACAGCACGCTTTTACCCATACCCTATGCTATCGTTTTCGCCATTTCTTTGAATGGAAATTGGGGATTTGACTTTACCGATTCTGTGGGAGCATACATAATTCAAGGGTTACAAACTGACGATTACTATGTATTTGCAATCGCCCCCGGATACATCGGCGAGTTCTATGACGGTGTCTATACCTGGGAAGAAGCTACTTTAGTAACGCCCGACGCTTACAATGTAGATTTTTATCTTGTGCCATTTGACTCAGGAGGAGGAAGGATCTGTGGTGTGATCAGCTCCA
This sequence comes from uncultured Ignavibacteria bacterium, assembly GCA_964403165.1. Classification (GTDB taxonomy): domain Bacteria; phylum Zixibacteria; class MSB-5A5; order MSB-5A5; family SM1-73; genus SM23-73-3. Next base: position 59,087 of record CAYOFL010000002.1, on the reverse strand, counting down.
ATGGTTCACCTCTCGAGGGAGCCTTGGTTTATGCACAATTAGATGGAGAAGTGAGAGGGTTCGCCAGAAGCTCCTCTGAAGGAGGCTATGTAATAAATGGGCTTCTCCCCGGCAGTTACACTGTTTATGCCTCCATGGTATCGTATAACGATGGATCGTATCCTGATCCTGTGGAGATAGGATCCGGGAAGGTGAGCGGGATCGATATAGAGCTTCCGCCAGTCCAAGTTGGTGACGTTACTGGTGATGGCTCAATAGATGTCGGAGATGTGATCTTTCTCGTCAATTATCTTTACAGAGACGGTTCTGCACCTTATCCTCTGATGACTGGCGATCTTGATTGTAATGGAGAGGTGAACATCGGAGACGTTGTTTATCTGATAAATTACCTCTACAAAGGTGGACCGCCTCCATGTAGCCTCTAAGGGATAGTCGATTTAAAACTGCCCCGCCTTTGGGGTGCCCGTACGGGCACTCCTTTGACGGGGCAGTTTTATTTATTTGTGTGTTGTTGCGGGGTACCCTTCGGACTGCACCCTCAGGACAAGCCCTTACCCCGCAACATGCGTATGCATTCATACGAATTTGCGGTTCGGGGTGGGGGTTCATCCTGAAGGGATTCACCCTGAAGGGCACCCCGAACCAACGCTCTATTATTATCTCTCATTGGTAAGGAACGAGGCATCCGTGCCGAACAGAGAATTACTATTTTGGATGTGGCTGAACCAACCTGGGATGCGGGAGAAATCTCAAAATTTTAAAGGAGCGACGGTCACAAAGATAAATGTGTTCATTCTTTACCATTAAATTGCCCGGATTGTCCAGAAGGTCATAGCTGGCAACAAGAACAGGAGTATAAGGAGAGGCGATGTCAATCACCTCTATTTTGTGATTTTCCATGGTCAAATAGGCGTAATGATTTTCCACATACAAATCTTTAATTTCGTCAGACGTAGAATAAAAGCTTTGGAACTCCGGTGTTTCTGGATCAGTGATCTCATATATCTCCATTCCTACATCCTCACAGGATAAAAACAAAAGATTGCCTGATGAAAATACGTTCTTGCATCTTCCCACCGTAGGGATGGATCTGACCAGGAAAGGATGATCTTTATCAGCCACATTTATAATGGTCAATCCTGCAGATAGGTCTGCAACGTAAAGATACTCGCCTCGTATGAAAATTTCCTGTGGGGTTCCCGGAGTCTGAATAGATCCTCTAAGGATGAGGCTTGTAGGATTCTGGACGTCTAGGATCTGAATATCATTTTGGGAATTATGAAGATAAGCATATCCTTGTTTTACTTTTACCCCATAAGTATATCCCTCTGGCTGGTATCTTTCTACCACCTCTGGATTAGAGGGATCTGTTATATCCACCACCTGCATTCCAGGTAAAAGTGCGGTAATGTAAACATAATCTCCTTCAATATCAACATCATTGTTGTTATAAGGGGCATGAAGAGTGCTTATCTCCTGAGGATGGTTTGGGTCCCCCACATTTAATATGTGAAGTCCGGAATGGTCACACATCACGTAAGCGAAATCATCTTTCACAACTACATCCTTACATGTGCCGGGAAGAATCCATCTGCCAGATACAAAGGGGCGATCAGGATTAAAGACATTGATAATCGCTGTTGGGCTGAAGTTGTCAGTAACAAAGACAAAATCAGAATAGAAAAAGATTCCTCTGGTGTTGTCTCCCAACCAAAGGGCAGAGACTTCGTTTGGAGAAGCCCTGTCCTTAATGTCCAGAACCAGAAGCCCGCGAAAGTTTAAGCCCAGATAGGCATAATCTCCTGAGACGGAAATACCAGCTATGGTAGATGTTGACCAGTAACTGGAAAGCGGAAAAATATCCCTGGGATTGGTAACATCCAGAATACCAAGCTGTGCTGGATTGCCCAAATAAGCATAGATTCTTTCATTCTCCTGGTTGATAAAAACTTTATTTGCTCCCGGCACAGCATCACTTGACCCGAACAAGAAAGGAGAGTAAGGAAACACAATGTTGATGAGCCTCAAACCTCCCATTCCTGCAAGATAAGCCAGATTACCATGTAAATAAAGAGAAAGAGCCTGAAAATCAGCTACGCTACATGAACCGATCAAAGAGATATTGAACGGATTCGACACGTCCAGAACCAAAAGGTCGGCATCTTTTGCAGACACATACGCACAATTGTCCCGCACTTTTATATCCATAGGGAGATGGGGAATTTTAAAGCTGTTTTTTAGGAGAGGCTGGTTAACTGATGAAAGGTCTATCAAATGCATTAGGCTATCTGTGGCGATAACATAAGCATAGTTACCCCAAACATCCACTTTCTGACCATTTGAGGGAAGCTCCACCTGACCAATCCGGGAAGGTGAATTGATGTCGGATAGATTTTCGATAGTCAATCCGTCGAAGAACAGACAAAAAGCTTTGGACTGTCGAAACTTGATGTCTCTCAGGTCGGACCACAGGGTGCTGGAGAGTTTGATGATATTGGAGTCAGGAGCCAAAAAGCGTTGAGCTTCTGCTGCGAAAGGGAAAAAGGAGAAAACCAGGATAAGGTTTATTAATCTTTTCCAATTCATTCCGGCAGATTTGCTAAGATTTTTCTTATATCTAATATACTTAGGTTTTGATTTATCTCAGTCCGTGGTGCTCTGAATTATGACAGCAGTTGACAGTCTACTTTGAAAAAGTAACCCCAAATGGAGAAAAACTGTTTTGAAAATTAACTTTTCTCTTGACGTCTCTTTGAAGAAATTATATATTTTGTCTGGTATCAAAAGACAAAAGAAAAGTTACATGAGGGCAAGCTCTGGATCCCCCAGGATAGATTGAAAGCCCCCCTATCCACCCAGAGTAAGCCCTCATCTTTTTTTACGCAAGGTCTCCTTTAGGTTTTCAAAAATAAAAGTTGTGTTTTGCAGAAATTCTTTTTATAATTGTATCGGTTTTTGGTTCAATATCATAACACCCCTTATGATGAATAGACCAAGATATCTCTTTAAAGTTGCCTGGACGTCTCTTGTAGCTTTATTGATTTGTGGATGTGTGGGCAAAAAGCCGGATGATGAAGTGGCACTTTTAAAGCAACTTTTGGCAAAATTTGAAAGAGGAGTAAACCAAAGAAGTGAAACAATTTTGGACTCAATCACACTGGACAAAAAGCAAAATATATCTTCCCGGCTTTTGGATAGCCTGTCCTTGGGGAAGAAGCTTGAAGGTGCCCGGATAACAAGTAAGATGTTTGTGATCGTCAGGGATAGTGCGGAGGTTAGATTGAAGCTGAGTTTGGCATACTCAACAGGTGAAAAAGAATCTTTGCAGGTTGAAAAACCGCTTAAGCTCTTTCTATACAAAAAGAGAGGGAAGTGGAAAATACAGGCTTTTGGAATAGTGTCAGACAAGCCCTAGCTAGGAGGTTTCGTATGGCCAAGAAAAAACAAGCCGTAACTGATTTGAGAAAATGGACCCCTGACAAGTGGGCTGACGAAATGTGGAAACTGTACGGACACCACGACTGTAAACGTTCTGTTCCCTTAATGTGGTTATGCACAATAGAGTACGCAAGTAAAATTGCAGAAGATGTAAGACGTTATGCTATGAATGACCTGCTAGTCCACATGGTCGATGCGTTCACTTGGATTGTTAGCTTCGCTGCAAAGCTACACAATGATCCAATTGTGTCAGCTTCCTTCAAGTTCACAGACACTTTCGCTGACATTGTCGCCTTCAAGTATCCTGGAGTTTGCGGTATTTGCGGCAGCCCCAAATGCACCTGTGGTTTGGTTAGGGAGGCAATTGAGAGTATTAGCGACAAGAAGGCTCAATATGGAACGCTTTTTGACAAAAGAAAGCAGTTCCGCACAGACAATGCAGGGTATAGGGCGAAGAAACTTGACGACTGGACAAGGATGTTTGAGAAAGCTTACGGCGATATAATCAGTGGCCTCAGTCTTGAACATGTTGCTTTCCACTTTATGGAGGAGGTCGGTGAGGTAGCCAATGCGATAAGAAGGCTCAACGAAGAAGCAGCAAAGTTCCCTTCCGAAGTGAAAAAAATCAACTCTGTGGAGAGTGCTGTAAAAAAATACATGCACAAGGGAACCACCGGAGGATTGCGCACAGCCGTCGATCTTAAGTTATCGCTAGCTGTCGAGATTGCAGATGCTTTTTCTTGGTGGAATGCATTGTTTCTTAAAATCGCACAGATATTTAAGGAAACCGAGTCACCGTTGATTAGGGCACCCAAACCTAGTTTCCTCCTTCAAAGGGTGTATAAGACTCGCGGGAGAAGACTGCTGTGCCCTAAATGTGGTAAAGCTCCTTGTGACTGTAAGATTTTCATCGGGCAAGAAGGTAGCACCAGCAGATAAGGAAGCAGATGACTTAGCGCTTGTTGGTAACGGATTTGTTGTTGGATTAGGCGGAATCTTATAGTAAGGATGAAGAGAATTCAATTGAACTTATCAACTGGATGACTGAAGCGAGCGATTGGATGTAAAACGAAGAAAACAGCAGTAAGACTCGTGAAAGGAAACTTGAGTAAGAAAAGAAGGGAGGTTACAAATGAGAGAGATAAAAGCAGACCTCAGCAATCTTGATGAGATAATATCTAGGCAATATGATGACAAAATCCGAGGATTTGCAAAGGATTCAATGCAAAACTCTTGGGAGGCCAGAATTAATAGAAAGCAAGGCACCGGATTCAAGATGGTGTATGAGTTTTTCAAAGAGCTCGATGGCAATGCAAATGTGCTAATGTTTGAAGATTTTGGCACTGTGGGAATGAACAGCAAGAGATGGAAGGCGTTTCATTCGCACTGGGTGTCAACGAAAGGGGACTATCGCGGAGGTATCGGCAGATGGGGGCAAGGAAAGACCCTATACCTGTTTCTTTCTTCAAGCAATAGGATTCTGACAGAATCGATTGATTACGATGGGGAGAAATACAGATATTCAATAAGAACTAATGTGGGTTACTGGCAGGAAAACGATGCTCCGAGTGCAGATGATCCTGATTGGGTCAAAAAAGCGAACGGTTCATTGAAGTTAATCGACGACTTTTTCCCTTCGATATCTAAATTAAATCATATTGGCACAAGAATATGGATTCTGGATATTAAACCAGATCTTGCGGATGAAATAGTTGGCGGATATTTTTCCAAGCAGCTTTCTGAGTCTTGGTGGGAATTGATAAGAAACTACGGAATTGATATTGAGGTGAGAATCACGAAAGATGCTAAGAGTGATTTGACGAAAATAGGTTTGCCACAGTTTCATGATACCATGGATCACACCACTAAAGAAAGGTTAGTAATTGAGAAAGGACACGGCAAACTGCGGAAACTGAAAGTCGTACTCGCCAAGAATTCGGTATCAGCTTCTCTGAGGGGAATTGCCATTCAAAGGGGAAAAATGACTGTGTGCAGGCACAGCCTGCCTTATTCCATCCCAGACGAAATAAGGCAGAGAGCATATGGATACTGTATGATGGATGAAGAGCTAGATGAAGAGATGTGGAAAATAGAGCTAGCGAATCACGAGGGATTTGAAAGCAGAAAAGTCATATGGGTTAAACTAAGGCAGAAAATTGATGCTATGACCGAGGAGTTCTTAGCCAAATATACACGGAGAAAAGAAGTTAACCCCCCACCGATGGATCTTGACGAGGTTATACGAACTGTTAATAAACTAGTAGATGAACACCTAGAAGGTCTGGGGAAAGGGTCAAGAAAACGAGAAGGTAATGGCCCGGTGGGTCCAAGCAAACCCCTTCCGCCTGTTCATATATCGCCATGGGGGTATCACGGTACCAGTAAGAGATTCGATCCGGGAGACCTGATGGAAGTAAAGGGGGGAGTAAGAAACACTACCCCCAAGAATGCGTTAATCAAGTTAAAGTGCTGGATTGAAAGTTCTAGTGGAGCAGAAATCTGGTCGAATTACATAGGAAGATTTAAGATAGAATCCGAAACGCATAAAGTCTTGCAATTTCCTGATATTGACCTGTCCGGGTTGTCCCTCACAAGGGGTAGGTATCTCCTGAGAGCACGCTTGGAATGCAGGTCTCCAGAGGCACGACATGAGAGAACAGCTGTTTTCTATTTCCAACAAGACCCTCCCCCGATGGGTGGTTGGCTAAGAAAACTAATATTACAGTCCCTCGGGGGTCCTAAAGCGAATCTAAGGAATCTACCAATTAACGATAAAGGGGAACTTCTGGTAAACACGGCGTACCCAGAAATCGAAATGTTGTGGAAATCGAGTTCTCTTACAAGAAAACAAAAGGCTCGCGAAACCTATCCAATAGTCATAAACATAGCCCTTCACGAGGCAGTAAGAGAGATAAGTCTAAGTTGGTGGCAAGACGATGAAATATCTTATGATATAGCAGAGATTAAAAAATCAAAAGACCTTTTTGATGAAATGTGGGCAGCCTATTTGAGAGGAAGATGAGCGAAATGGGAAGGAAGAAAGTAAAAAAAAGAAAGAGAAAATACATAGATGGTGATGGGAAAGAGTACACCTTTGATGATGCACTTGAAATTACCCTAGGGAGTGGATCGTTGGAAAATCTTCTCGAGGAGGCATTAGACCTAGACGAGGATGATGAAGTTATAAAGAGACGGGCAGTCGAAATAAAAGACTATATAAAGAAAACGTCGCGAGCCAAGAACGTACTGAGGCGATGGTATAATCTTGGCAAAATATTGCAGTTCGTAGATGACCTGAATTTGAGGGATGAATCCTCAAGAAATGAAGCATTCCGTCGACTTTTTCACGATCTCATGGTAGATAAAGGAAGGACTCCTTCCCTCGAAAAAGTGTCGAGGTATCCTGAGCATATGTATATGCTTGCAAAAATCCCCGAGAAAATAGTATTTTACAGTGGGATGACTTGGTCCAGATGGTTCGATATTCTGGAGTATAAGGCTATTGTCAAAGACAAGCAAGCTATCTACCGAATCGTTAGGGATTGTTGCATAAATAATTGGACAGCAAAGGAACTAAGAAGTCAGCTACAGAAACTTAACAGGAAGATTAAGCATGAAATTGCAGGATAAGATATATTATGCAATTGACGTTTTCGCTGGTGCTGGTGGGTTGAGTGAAGGATTTAGACAGGCAGGATTTGAACTCATAGCGCAGATTGAAATGGATAAATGGGCATGTGAAACGCTTAGAACCCGACAATTGTATTTTGCATTGAAACGAATCAGAAAAAGCCATTTGTACCAGAAATACCTCCACGGGGAAATCCCTCGCGAAGACATTCTTAATAAATTCCCGCACGTCCTGCAGGCAATCTCGCCTAGGATCATTCAAGCCACACTTGGAAAGGAGCGAACAGACTGCATACTTGAGAAAGTTGAGTACAGCAGAAGGTTTCATGGTGCCTCGAAGTTCCACGTGCTACTTGGAGGACCGCCCTGCCAGCCTTACTCGCTGGTCGGAAGAGCCAGAGACCCGTCAAGAATGGAAAACGATGGTAGACATTACCTTTACAGATATTATCTAGACATTCTTGAGTCTGTTCAACCAGATTTTTTCGTTTACGAAAATGTTCCCGGTCTTTTCAGCGCAAAAGCAGAAGGAAAGAAAATATTCATCAAAATACTGAACGATTTTTCATCATTAAATCCTCCTTACGAAATTATACCGCCTTTGGAACAAATTTATGAGGATCCGTGTAGTTATATTCTTAACAGTGCAGACTTCCATATTCCGCAAAACAGAAAGAGATTGATCCTTATCGGATATAGGAAATCTCTGGAAGACAAAAATCCAAGTATAAGAGAAGTGTTTTCAAGCTTACAGAAACAGGCACGGGATAACAGAAAACATGGGCGTCTTACCGTAGATGACGCCATAGGTGATTTTCCCCCGTTGAAGCCGGGTGAGGGAAATGATGGCTGGTATGGATATTATGATTCTAATATGAATCTGACATATTATCAGGCAAAAATGAGGCTAAATTCTCAAGGGATTCTCAATCATAAGGCAAGAACACACATGAAGAGCGATCTTGAAAGATATAAATTCTTTATTGAACATCACCAAAACGGAAATGGACCTGCAACTTTAAGGCACCTCAAAGAGAAAAGACTCGATCTTATCCCTAACCACCGACATCTTGATAAATTTCTCGATAGATTCAAGGTTCAATGGTGGTCTCGCCCATCTTCAACCATTACCGCTCACATTTGCAAGGATGGACACTACTATATTCATCCTGATATCAAACAGTGCCGTTCCTTCACCGTTAGAGAGGCGGCTCGGTGTCAATCATTTCCAGATAACTTCAAATTTGAGGGTCCACGAACGGAGCAGTTCAGGCAAGTCGGTAATGCCGTGCCGCCTTTACTGGCTCGTGCTATTGCCAAGGCAATTCTTAGAGAGTTGAAGAAGATTCATGTCTGACAAGTTAACAGCCTCAAGGGAGCATATCATTGCCCTAAGAGCCAAAATCGTTCGCTGGTTCAACACGAATGGACGAAAGTATCCTTGGCGGGAGACTCGTGACCCTTTTAAAATTTTGATGGCCGAAATGATGCTCAGACGGACGAAAGCAGATCAGGTGAAAGGAGTGTATCAACAGTTAGTTAAAAAGTACCCGGATATTGAATCACTGGCCAATGCCAGGAGCCAAAGCATACACAAGATCTTGTATCCTCTGGGGCTCAAGTGGCGGACACCCGCCTTCCGTCTTGTAGCCCGAGAAATCAAGAAAAAATACCGATGTCAAGTTCCTGACACAAGAGAAGAACTACTGACACTTCCTGGAGTGGGTGATTATGTGGCGGGTGCAGTCTTGTCTATTGCTTATGGAAAAAGAGAGTGGATAGTTGACAGTAACATCGTGAGACTCTTCAGGCGCTATTTTGGAGTAAGAACATCAAAAGAAGGCCGTCGCGATAAGCACATCAAGGAAATAGCTAGATCATACTCATCGGGGCGGAATCCTCGAAAAGCTAATCTTGCCATTCTTGATTTCACAGCCCTTGTTTGTAGCCCACGTGGCCCTAATTGTGTAAAATGTCCGTTAAGGAGGACGTGTCGTTATTTGCAATCACTTTCCTGCTAAAGTGCGAATACTAAGAACAATCTAGGGGAAAAGAAATTTAATGTTATATTGTTGCGTTTACTAGGGTAACAAAAATGCTGGGCATAGACGAAACCATTGAGAATGAGATCAATAGGGCGGTGAGCTTTATCCAAGAAGCATTGGATTCTGAGCCTTCCTACATCGAGGTGGAATCAGATGAGGAAGAAAAAGAGCCTTTGCTTTTAGACAAGGATTTAGATGAGCTTTCCTTCCATATAATAAAGGAAGAGGAGCCTAAAGGAAAGATTGCGGCTGTGGATGGCGGGTCGGCTACGGTGGTTAAAGGTAGATCGTTTTTGATCTGTGTCTATCGGGTTGGTTCGGTTATCTATCACCAGGGGAAAAGGATAGATCAGAAAATAATCCCCTTGAAGCTGGTTATAATCTCAAAGGCTAATTTCTCCCGGATGTATCATTCCGCCTATGGTGATCTAACTGGAGAAGAGCCTTCTAAAGCTCCGGGAATAGAGAAGATATTGGATCGCCTACGCCTTTTCTCCGAATGGAGGATGACACAAAAGCTTTTAGATGAGCTGGAGAGTGGTGATGTGTTGCTTGTCGATGGATCGCTTAAGGCGAGCATTGCGCCGCCTTATAATTTCATGCTTGAATTTGCCCGGAAAGCTAAAGATAAAGGGGTTCATCTGGTGGGGGTGAGCAAAACCAGCACCCTTTACTGGGGAGATAAATCGCCCTTGATTCCGGCAGTTTCCAAAGTGGCGGAGAGGTTCTGCCCCAACTCAAAATGGTTCTGCCAGCTTTCCGATGAGAAACTTCATACCACCGGTTCCAGTTATCTGGGAAAGATATACGTGGCTAAGCTGAAAGCTTCCTCAAATTTTGCCTTCCGGATAGACGTCAATCGGCTTGATCCGGTGGATATAGATCTCATTTTTTCTGTTTTGTCACACCTTTCCGGCGATCCGGCATTTTTGGGATACCCTTATCCTCTGGCGGCAGTTCATAATATCTCCCGAATCACCTTATCAGAGATTGAAGATATCAAATATAAACTGCAATCCAAGGCTTTTGAGAAAGGTGTCACCACCTCAGACTGGGATCTTCTGTTTACCGATTTTCACGAGGTGCTAAATGCGGATTTGAATGGATGAAATCAATCAGAGACCAGAAGCTAACTTAAGTTAGGTTCTGGTGCCCTCAATTGAAGAAGGTCGCGTAGCCAAGCCTTCATGGCTTGGTATGCAAGCCGTAAAGGCTTGCCTACGCGTGACTCATGAAAAGAGGATAAAATCTTGAATTACAATTTCTATAGACAATCAAAAAAAGGAATCTTGAGTCGTGTGAGGCTCGGGTTCCAGCACCTAACTTAAGTTAGGTGCTGGAACTTTCAATAAAAAAAAGGACACTGAGATGGACTATAAAGGAAGAATCACCGGAAAGAAGATAACCGAACTTTATTTTCGAACCTTTTACGAAGAGGACTTACATCTGGGAGATATTCTTTTAGCCGAAGACGAAGATAAAGGGTTGCCCTACTTTTTGAGAGCGGTAGACATAAGCTATGGAGTGGAGGCATCCGATCCCAACTGGGCGGAGAGGACTGCGGGGAATATGATGCTTTTGGATAGACAGAATGAGCCTTTCCAGTTCCAGGAGAAGGAAAGAAGACTTTATAAGGTGGGACGATGTGTCCCCTTAGGATATATAAAAGGGAATACCTTCAAAAAGCCCAAAACCATACCCTCTCATTTTTCCAGGGTGAGGAGTCCCCAGAAGAATGATTTTGAATTCTTAAAAAATTTCATGGGTGATCTGGAGGTTGGGTTTTTGAGATCGGGGGAGGATGTTTTAGACTTTCAGGTGGGAATCTCAGGAGAGGTTTTTCCTTATCACATTGGGATATTTGCCACCACCGGCATGGGCAAAAGCAATCTGATGAAAGTTCTCGCCGGCTCGGTTTTAGAATCTTCCCAATATGGCATGCTGATTTTAGATCCTCATGGTGAGTATTACGATGGTGGGGGAGACCCAGCCCATAAGGGTTTGGTGGATCATCCCCTGGCTGAGAAGCGACTGAGAGTTTATAGCTCCCGAAATTTAGGTGGTCCTCACAACAAGCTTAAAATAAGCCCCCGGGAGATAGACATAAAGGATTTCCGTCACATTTACGATTTCACCCAGCCGCAGGTAGAGATGCTTTATGCGGCAAGATATTTGTTCGGGCAAAACTGGATGGAGGAGATAGCGCACGTTAGGATGGAGGATCTTCTAATTAAGCTTTCCAGCGGAAAAGGATTTTTTGAATCAACCGCTGGTGTTATTCAGAGAAGAGTGGAACAAATTCTCAGGCTTCCATTCATCCACAAAGACCCGGAATTATCTATCACCAGAAATGTGATTAACGATCTGGAGTCGGGCAAGCTGGTCTTGGTGGACACTTCCAATATGTCCGAACAGGAGGAGCTTTTGGTATCCGCAGTCCTATCCCGAGCAGTGTTTTATCATCACAGCAAAGCGTATCAGGATCCAGCAAAATTCAAAGCTCTTTTGCCCACCATCATCGTGATGGAGGAGGCACAGAGGGTGCTTTCTCAAAAGGGGAGATCGGACATAAACATCTTTGCCCAGATCTCCAGAGAGGGAAGAAAGTTTAAAACCGGTCTATGCGCCATCACCCAGCAACCAAAGTTGATTGACGAGGAGCTTCTGTCTCAATTCAACACCCTGTTCATTCTGGGGCTGGCTGATGAGAGGGATAGAAACATAGTGAAATCCTCAGCCAAGCAGGATATCTCTGATTTAGGCACGGAGATTCAGATGCTGGAAGCGGGTGAGGCTTTGATCACCTCTCCTCAGTCACCCTTTGCCATTCCGGCGAAGATACATCTTTATGAAGAATGGCTGAAAGGGAGAGCCAGGGAAGAAAAAGAATTTGAAAAAACAAAAATTGATCGGGATTTTTTCTGATGAGTGGTAGCAAATTCCGAATTGGTAGCCGCAGGTCAGTTGACTCAAATGAGCTTCAGCCTGCGAGAATTAAATGCTTGATTCTTAAACTGCGCACCCTGAAGGGTGCGGCTACCAATTGACTCTTTGCAGAGTTGTGACACCAGAACCTAATCAACCAGAACCTAACTTAAGTTAGGTTCTGGTATTCAATAATCGATTTAACTAATGCGATTCGTTCATATATCGGATAGTCATCTGGGAGCAAGCGGATTCTCCCGCAAATTATCTCCCTCTGGATTTAATCAGAGAGAAGAGGACATCTGCACCTCCTTTGAATCTGCGATCGATCAGATAATCAAGCTAAAACCTGATTTTGTCCTGCATAGTGGTGATCTTTTTCACACGGTAAGACCCACCAATCGAATCATCAATTTTGCCATTAGACAGATTTTGCGGGTAGTGGATCTGAAAATTCCCATGGTGATTATCTCAGGAAATCACGATACGCCCAAGCAGAGGTCAGTAGGATCAGTCTTCTCATTTTTTGAGGTTTTCTCACCTTATCTCCATCTGGTATACAGAAATCAGTATGAGTTAATAAAACTTGATAAGGTCGCTATCCATGCCATTCCTCACTGTCTGGATCAGGAAGATTTCTCTAAGGAAGCGGCGAAAGTAAAAATTTGCGGCGGACGGCCGACCGCCGACAGCGGACAGAATTTGACCTTCAACATTCTGATGCTACATGGGGTGGTGGCAGGAATTCCGGAGTTTTCCATGGGTGAGTTAGCTGAACAGGAGATCCCATCCTCATATCTGGAGATGCCCTTCGATTATGTGGCGCTGGGGCATTATCACCGCTTTTGCCAGGTGAGCCCGAGAGTATATTATGCCGGATCGACCGAAAGAGTGTCCATGGCGGAGCTGGGTCAAGAGAAGGGATTTGTGGAAGTGGAGATAGAGACGTCCACAGTCCACAGTCCACAGTCCACAGAAACATCTTCGCCAATCATAAACGTAAAGTTCCATCAAGTCCCCACCAGAGAGATGATTGAACTCCTCTCTATCGATGCCAGGGATTTAGATCAAGAGCAGGTCTTGCTGGAGATTGAAAAAACAATCGAAACAGAGAACATTGAGGAAAAAATTGTAAGGCTAAAGGTTAAAGACATTTCGGAGCATATATACAACTCCCTGGATTTTCGTAAAATTGCCGAGCTGAAGTCGAGAGCTTTTTATTTTGACTTAAGATTAGAAAGAAAAAAAGAAAGGGCGAAGGATCAAACCGCCGGGACCTCCATTGGTAAACTTAATGTCGAATTCGAACAGTTTCTAAAACAGATGCCGGTGGAGAATCTAAACAAAGAGAGATTGCTGGAGTTAGGTTTAAAGTATTTGACCGTAAGACCTGTAGAAGATGAAGACTAATGACGAATGACGAATGACGAATAAATTCGTCATCAACCATCCTTCATCAATCATTCATCATTAATCATTCGTCATGGATTTTCAAGGATGCACTTAAGAAATATTCGATTGGAAAACTACAGAAGATTCAAGTGGGCGGAGCTTGAGTTTCCGGATGGGATAGTGGGAATCATCGGGAACAATGGTGCCGGCAAGTCCACATTGATGGAAGCTGTCGCCTGGGCGTTGTTTGGCACAGATGCCTCCCGCACCAGCAAGGATCAGATCAAATCCATCTTTGCTCGAAAGGCAGATGTGTGCCGGGTGATTTTGGATTTCGAGATGAATGGAGATAACTTTCAGGTGGTGCGGGAGCTAAAAGGAACATCCCTTTCTGTGGATGCCTCGGTCATCATAAACAAAAAGGTATCAGCCAGAGGAAACAGTTCGGTCAATGAACTCATTCAAAAAACTCTGGATATGGACTTGAAAGCTTTCATGACTTCCTTTTATGCCAAGCAAAGGGAACTTAACGCCCTCTCCGATTTTCAACCATTCAAGAGAAAAGAACTTTTAGCCCGCATGTTAGGAATCGAAACCGTGGATGTGGCTTTGAAAAATTTAAGGTCAGACAAAAGGGAGTTGGAGTTGAAGCTCGATTTTAACCGTTCCCGTCTGAAAGATAAAGACGAGCTTCGGACACGGAAAAAAGAGAAGTCAGAAAATCTTTCCCTTTTAAAAGATAAATTCAAAGTCACAAAAGAAAAGTTTGATTCTGAGACCTCCGGTTTGAAGAAGACTGAAAGCTTGTGGGAAAAACTAAAGTTAAAATATGAAGAACACATCTGCCTCAGTCAAAAGAGAAGCATAACCCAAACAGAGAAACAGAGCCTGGATGCACAGCTAAAACTACAGGAAGAAGAGAAAGTCAATCTAACAGCACTTGATTCTGAGAGAGGTAAACTGGATGAACTACTTGTCCCCTATGAGGAAATAAAAAGTAAGGTTTCCATTTTAGACGAACAGAGGATAAAAGCAGAGCATCGAAAAGTTACGCAAAATCAGAAAAAAGAGATGCAAGCGTCCCTAACTTCGGATCAAAAGAGACTGACGTTTATAAATAAAGAGCTTGAACCTAAAAGCGAGATTGAGAAGAATCTGAAACAGGTCAAAGAAAAACAGGATTTGGTTGAGAAAGAACTGGGAGAAGAAAGAAGCCTTTACATGAAGATGGAAGCATCTTTTAAGTCAGCCAAGGATGAAAAAAACAAATTGGAATCACAGTTGGAGCATATAGAGGAACTGGGTCCTGATTCGGTATGTGATCGTTGTCTAAGACCTATGGGATCCGATTATCACAAGATTCGAGAGCATCTTCTGAATGAACAAAATCAATTGGGAAAAAGATTACATAGCATAGAAAGAGAGAGAGAAAAGATAAAGAAAAAAGGACAAGATTTAAAAAAGGCAAAGCTGGAGTTGGAAGCGCAAAGGGAGGAGTTACAAAAATCATTGGAGAAGTTCTCCAGACTGGAAGGGGAGAGGCAGAATTTAGTGAGTGGTTTAGAAGAGAAAGAGAAAAGTCTTTCTTCATTGCAACAGGTTTTGAGAGACCTGGGTGAAGTGAAATATGATCCTTCCTATCACAGGAAACTCAAAGAGGAATTTGAACATTTAGAAAAACTAAAGCAGAAATCAACAGAGCTTGCTACCCAGCTTAAAAGATTACCCCAGGTGGAGAAGGGGATAAAAGAACTGAAAGAGAAATTACAGGAGTTGAAAAAAGACGAGGGGAAAATAGAAGAAGCTATCTCACTCCTGCAGTTTTCTGAAGAAGAATACAAGAAAGTAGAGAAAAGTTTGGAAGAAAAAAGAAAGGATGTGCACTCAACTGAGCTGGTTTTAAAAGATATTAGCCATCAGATGGAGATGATCGGAAAGGAAATCGATCAGATTGAGGAGGAGATCAAAAATACCATCCAGTCGGAACAGGACATAAAAGGATGGGGGGTAGAACAGCGGTATTTAGAGAAGCTGGACTTGTTGTTTTCAGATTTTAGGGTATCCTTAATCGGACGGATCAGGCCCACACTTTCCCGCTATGCCAAAGATCTGTTTGTGGAGCTGTGTGAAAACAGATACGAGGACCTGGAACTGGATGAGGATTACGAAATCTATATCTATGATCAGGGAGAGAAATTCCCCATAGATCGCTTCTCCGGAGGAGAGACTGATTTAGCTAATCTGTGTCTGCGAATTGCCATCTCCCTTCTTATCTCTGAATCCAGCCAGGTGGGTTTCTCTTTCATTATATTGGATGAGATTTTCGGCAGTCAGGATACGCTCCGAAAGGAGAATATTCTAAACGCATTAGCCAGGTTAAAAAATAGATTCAGACAGATATTTTTGATTACCCACATAGAGGATATAAAAGATTCAGTGGAAAATTTAGTTTACGTCACGGAAAATGAGGATGGGACCAGTGAGCTGTTGTTGCAGTGAAAGCAGACTCCAGTAAGCAGACTCCGGTAAGCAGATACCAGTAAGCAGACCTCAGACGTCTGAAGCCTGCTGTCTGGGGTCTGGATACTGTCATCTGGAATAAGGATAATTCAAAATCCATAAGACAGATGGTTTGACATGAGAATAAGTTTTTTTAAGTCAAGATGGATTCTCTACATAATTTTTGTGTTAGCCGTAGTATCGTTAGTTTTCATTTTCTTTCCTCGTCATGAGGGCTGGCAAGTAAAAGAAGTTATCGATGGTGATTCCATACTGTTGAAGAATGGGGAAACGGTAAGATATATTGGGATAGATGCCCCAGAAAAATCCCAACCTTATTTTGAGGAGGCAAAAGAAGTCAACCGAAAAATGGTGGAGGGAAAGAGAATATCCTTAGAATATGACCAGGAGATCAGAGATAAGTATTCCAGGATTTTAGCGTATGTTTGGATGGACAGTCTTTTGGTCAATGCGGAGTTGATCAAAAAGGGCTTAGCTCGACTGTATCCGTTTCGTTCAAATCTGACCTATATCGACACCTTTTGCCTGTTACAAAAGCAAGCACGAGGACAAAAAATCGGGATATGGTCAGTTCCGGTATCTGAAAAAGAGGAATATTATCTGGGCAATAAGCGTTCCTTACGATTTCACCGGCCTGATTGCAAATACGCTTTACAGATGGCAGAGAGAAATAAAATCGTGTTCAAGACCAGAGAGGAGGCTTTGGATTCCTGCTACAGTCCTTGTCGAAATTGTGAGCCGTAGAATGTTCTCTTTGATGCGTCGGCAGTAAGAAAGGCCGATGTTGATTAGCTTTAGTAACTCCTATTTCCCCGGCATACAAAATTTTGTCTGATTACCTCTCCCCCTATCCCCCTCTCCATAAAATGGAGAGGGGGTTCACCCTGCCCTTCGGTCCTGAGACCTCAGGGTCGAAGGAAAGGATTCACCCTGAAGGGAACAAGAGGGTGAGGTCTCCAAAAGGTATTAAAGTCCCTCTGCACCCCTTTGAGTCCTTGCCCATTTTTCATACAATTTTTCTTCCTAATCAAAAGAGATGACAACTTGTGTCGATTATTCTGAAAGTAACATGATTTTTTTCTTTGGGGTGGAATTCTTTTGACAACAAGGAGGGGGCATGCCTTCAATTTTAGTAATTGAAGATAAAGATAGCATGAGAGAGATGCTTTCCAAGACTCTGGAGACGGAAGGTTATGAGGTGGAAACTGTCAGGGATGGTGAAGGTGGAGTGGAGAGAGCCAGAGGAAAGAAATATGATGTGGTGCTGACAGATTTAAAACTCCCCAAGATGGATGGAATTGAGGTGTTATCCTCATTGAAGGAGCTGGATCACGACGTGGCAGTTATCCTGATGACAGCATATGGCACCATCGAGAAAGCGGTTGAAGCTATGCGGGGGGGAGCTTTTGATTTTCTTACCAAGCCTTTTGATACGGATCATCTAAGCATCCTAATCAAAAGAGCATTGGAGAACCGCAGGTTGGTGGCGGAAAACGTCCTTTTAAGAGAGGAGTTGGGTCACAACTTAAGATATACAGAGATCATTGGAAAGTGCGAAAAAATGCAAGATGTTTCCCGACTGATTCAAAAGGTGGCTCCTTCTGATACCGCGGTGTTGCTTTTAGGTGAATCTGGAACGGGGAAGGAGCTTTTCGCCCGGGCTATCCACGGCCTGAGCCAAAGAAGAAAGGGTCCTTATGTGGCTATCAATTGTGCCGCCATACCCAGAGAGCTTTTGGAAAATGAACTTTTCGGATCGGAAAGAGGAGCATTTACTGGAGCAGTAGCTCGCAAGATGGGAAAATTCGAGATAGCACAAGGAGGAACCATCTTCTTAGATGAAGTAGGAGACTTAGATATTGCCCTTCAGGCGAAACTTCTTCGGGTTCTTCAAGACAAAACCTTTGAGCGGCTGGGAGGAACAAAGACCATAACGGTGGATGTGAGAGTGATCGCCGCCTCCAATGCGGACTTGAAAAAAGCAACTGAGAAAAGACAATTTCGGGAAGATCTGTTTTATAGATTGTCGGTCTTTCCCATAACCATTCCGCCTTTAAGAGAAAGAAGGGAGGACATACCGGATTTAGCCGGCTATTTTGTGAAAAAGTACTGTGCCGAGATGAAAAAGCAAAAGAAGAGCATCTCCAAAGAGGTGATAGCTCTTTTGGACAAATACCATTGGCCCGGCAACGTCAGGGAGCTGGAGAATACCATAGAGAGAGCTATTATTCTGTGTGAGGGGAAAAAGATTTTGCCCCAGCATCTGGCAATAAGGATTCCCACACCCAACGAGATTAGATTGCGGGAAGGATCGGGGTTGAAAGATGTAGGGCAGTATGCTCAAGCAGAGGCAGAAAGAGCTTTAATTATTCGGGTACTCAGTCAGGTTCGAGGCAATAAACGAAAAGCGTCTTGCGCGTTAAAGATCGATTATACCACATTGTTCGAAAAGATAAAAAAATACCACATCGAAACTTAAATTTTTTTGTTGCGTTTAAAGGAAACAAACGTTTACTCTTTTGCAAGATGATTTGCCCGCAATTAGCTTAAGCTTTAATAAAAAAAACCGCCCCACAAGGGGCGGCTTTTTTTATTTTTCAGTCAAGCGATCTTTCGGTTTGCGGTTTGCGCAGGGCTCCGGTCCATAGTAATATAGATACCTATAGAGATAACTGAGGTCGCGCTTGTTTATTTCGCCATCGCAGTTGACGTCACCAATTCGGAAGGGGTCAGGTGGCAAGCCATCTCGGAACAGGAAATTGAGAAGATAATCTATATCTCCGTAATCGATAAATCCATCTCTGTTCATGTCTCCGCAAATCATGTCTGGGTAGATATACTCGATAGCTCCCATGTCGATGCGAAGGCCTCCTTTAGGGAGAACAGGATCCTCTGGGTCTCCTGAGTTTATGCAGGGCGAATTAAAGCTGAGATGAAAATTTCCATGTACCAGGTTTCCAAAGCATGGGTCCTCCGAGATGTTACCGTTGTTCCTAACCGGATTTTCTGGCACCCCGTAATAATTCACGGTATCGTTTCTGCAGACGTTACCCCAGACATTATTATGAGCTAAATGAGTAGTTCCCTCAAGAGTGAACAGACCATAACCCTCATTGTGGGTAATTATGTTATTTTTGAAAAACCAGGGACCACCAAAGTATCTGATAGCATCTGCCTGGTTGTGGCTGATGGTATTGTTGACTACCTGGAAGTCCCCACCCGCACCAGCGTCATACAAAAGAATGGCCGAAGATCCCGAATCGCCGTAAACCAAGTTGCGAATTATTTTAACTGACTTGGGCTCCAAAAGATGGATCCCCGAGCCACCGCCACTTGCGTAATTTGTGCTGATAACGTTGTGTTGAATGTCAGGGTTGGATTTAAAGCAATATATGCCTGCTCCATGACCGTCGTAATTGTAATTCTGTGTTATACGATTGCGCAGAATTTTGATTTCCGAATCGTAACAGTATATGCCTGCCCCGTAACCGGCTTGATTTTCATTTTTGGTTATAATGTTGTCAAGAATGTTGAGACTGGAGTTATAACAATATATCCCTCCTCCACAGGAACCATTATCACCCCTACCCTTCTGAATAGTGAAGCCACGCATTGTGACCTGATCACTTCGACCGATAGTTATCACCCAACCCGGCTTTTTGGCTTCAATGATGGTGGATTTTATGGTTGATTCTTCCTGGTCAAATATGAAATTACTTGCCACCACTATCCTGTCTTTATTTATCAGATTTATATTCTCCTGATACAGCCCTCTTTCCACCAGCACGGTGTCCCCGGCTATGGCACAATTTATTCCCCTCTGGATGGTTCGGAAGGGCGATCCCCATCCCCCGTCACCGGACAGATCACTTCCATTGGTTGAGACGTGCCAAACCGGACCCCGGTAAGACGACCTTTGTCGAATGGCCAACGCCAATTTTTTCTCGTGGGTAATAAGATTCCCTTGGGGAGTTCTCCCTCTGGCAACGATAGTTATGTCGGGATAAATCTGAGGAAGACATTTGGGCGAAACGGAAATCAGTAAAGTTGAACTGCTCGGAAGTTTTTCGATTCGCGTTGGATACAGACGTTTTTTGAGCAGGGGAGAGGAACCTGAAACGCCAAGAGTAACTGGCCCCTCAAATCCCCCCACAGGAGTTAAGACCAACTTAAAGTGGTTAGAATTTGCCTTATCTTCCGAGCTTGCCATACCGGATTCCCAATCCGAATACCTCACCAGAGTTTCAGGAATGACGTTTAGGATGAAATCTGGCTTAACCAACGGCATGGAACCAAAGTCTGTTTTCCCTGGCGAACCTTTAGTATAGACAAATGTCTGGCCAGATTCGCTTTTGTCCTTTTCTGAGTTTGCGCTCAGATCATGCTGGAGAGCTTGGTCTTCCTCGTAAAAAGCCACGCTGTTTACGTCGCTGATGGTTTCCTCTTGAGCGTTTGCGCGGGCTGAGGCAAGAAGCTGTTTCTCCCGGTTAGCGATTTGTTGCGATGAGATTCCTCCTTTGTAGGCAGATAACAGCAGAAGCGCAAAAGCACAAGCTAAACCCCAAACCAACATTCTCCCCTTATTGGAAGTCTTTACCACCTCCTTGCCGGTGAAGTTGTCCGCTGGGACCGAAAGCTGGGCTAATTTGTCTTTGATGCTCTGCTTGATGTTATTTGTTTTCTTTTCTGCCTCTTCTGCGCTTCGGCACGTGATGGAGATATCTATCCCATTCAGCCTGTGTATCCCCAGACCATCTGCACTGAAATCGACAAAGGGCATTCCTAACTTCTTTATCTTTTTTGTCTCCTCCGGGTTGAAGTCCACGTTCTCAAAAAAGACAAGATACTCCCCACCTCTTAACAATCTTTTGATTTTTAACCGCATGGCTACCTCCATTCAAGTAAAGCAATTCAGGTTAACATGAGGTTAATGGTTTCCTGAATACCTCTTACTCCAATTATCTAAAGTGTTAAACTTTTGATTTTGCCCTTAGATTATCTCCGGGACACGTAAAGGTTTAAGTTTTACAGCTATCTTATTGCCTACCAATGTGATCGCAGGTTGACTGCAAAATAAGAATTTGATCGCCCCAAGAAATTACAGCCCTTAACTATTAGTTTTCCACAAGGCTCCCTAAATACGGATACCCAAAAAAAGGAATGACGCCTGTAGCTGGAAAGTCACATTTTTTTTGATTTCCTTTCTATTTAGAAAGGGAGACCCAAATTTGAATGATCAATGATAACTTCAATTGAGTAAAAAGAACCTTTGCCCTCAAATTTATCTTCCCTTTTGTCTCTTGTCAAGGTTTTTTTAACGTATGCACAAAATTGCAAGGAATAAGTGCTCAATTTATCTATCCCTTGAAATGTCTAATCAATTGGACAGATATAAGGAGAAAGGAGGAGAAATCAATCGTAGTGGTTGCGATATGTCCTATACCGCAACGTTCCTAATGCCTCATCAACAGAGCTTTGGTAAGTTTTTTGATTTGGGTCTCAACAAAATGCATTATTGATTGCTCTTAAACGGATTGTCCTTTGGATTCTTTGGACGGACGCCCGTCCCCACCCGTATAGGCGGGCGTCTGGGTTAATATCCAGCCGGAGCGCAAAAAAAGTTATATTTTGTTGGTTGCTGGAGCATTAGTTAGGGTGAGAGTTTACCTAAAGGATTCATCTGAAGGGGACCCTAAACTCACACTCCTATCTGGTCAAACGACCCGACAGGGGCATAACAAACGAATTGTATACGGGTGTTAATCTTGGTTTGCCAACTTTGGAGTTGCCAGAACCTAACTTATGGTCACCAACTATTTAATTTGACAAATTCGCTTTGGAGTGCGGAAGCGAAGCTTCCGCAGCGCCCCGCCAAAGACGGGGCGCACTCCTTTTCTTACTCAAACGGATTACATTCGGGCATTATTCTTAGTTTGCCAACTTTGGAGTTGCCAGAACCTAACTTAAGTTAGGTTCTGGCAATCTATATTAGTGAGAACAGGGCTCAGGTCCGTTCAGGTACAGGTAGTTTATTAAATATATCACATCGGCAACATCGACTCCACTATCGCAATTTACGTCACCCAGGAATAAGGGATAGGAAGGAGGTCCACCTTTGTAAAGATAATTTATAAGATAGACCACGTCTGCGAGGTTGATTTCCTCATCGCCGGTCACATCTCCGGTAAGATAGAAGCTGTACTGGATGGCGGCTAGAATGTCAGGGATACCCCAGCCATAGGTATTATCAGGAGATGAAGAGTTGTCGCCGCTTTCCGTCATGGCTTCCCTCACCTGCATGGGGGTCCAGTTGAGATGGGCAGAGAGAATCACCGCCGCCGCACCCCCAATGAGAGGGGTGGAGAGTGAGGTTCCATTGGCATAGGTATATCCGGTAACATTATTGGGGTCGGCACAGCGCGTGGAAACTCCCCTGGCACATATCTCCGGTTTGATCCTTCCATCGTAAGTGGGTCCCCGGGAGCTGAAATAGGCAATTTCTCCAGTGGAGTATACAGCTCCACAGGCGATGATGCTATCTGCATCTGCTGGAGCGATCAAGGTTCCGCTTCCAGGTCCGCTATTGCCCATGGCATTGCAGACCACGATCCCGTTCTGGGCGGCAACGTCTGCGGCGATGGTGGTTACCGCGGTGTTTCCATCCAGATCAGGGTAGGTGTACCAATCGATATATCCTAAAGAGCTGGAGACCACGTCCGCACCGATGCTGTCTGCCCACTCTATTCCTGCCACCCAGTTGTCCTCTTCAATCGGCACCTCCATGGAGATGTCCTCTGTCTTAGCCAGGATGAAATAGGCACCATATGCCGGTCCATAAAGATTCCCATCCGCGGCTCCACCCAGGGTGGACCAGGTGTAGGTTCCATGATTGTGCTGTCCTGAAGGATCGCCAGTCTCATTTTGTGTATTGCCGTCGTTATTGATAAAATCCCACTCAGCCAAAACCCTGCCTTCTGAATAAGCCATCTGAAAAACCTGGTGGTCTTTTCGATAGCCGGTGTCCAACATGCAAACTATCACACCTTGACCATAATATCCAAGATTGTGAACCGCAGGAATGTTCAACTGCTGAAGCTGAGAATAAGAGGCACCGTAATTCAGATCGAATAAGCCCTTTCCCTGAAGCGGCTCCTCTGGGGGTGTTTCTATTCTAATTGGCTTTCTCTTTCCTCCCAGAACCGGTTTTATGGATCGAACGAAGCCCAACTTAGATATTCCTTCCAGTTTCCCTACAGGAATCTCAAAGCTGGCGGCATTCAACCACCGGCTTCTTTGTCTGAGCTTAGCCTTAAAATTCAGTATCTGGTCAATATAACTCTGGTTCACCGGAAGATCGCGAAAGTCCACCAAAGTTCGCTTCATGGTTTTGGATCTTCTCCAGGCGGCTCTTGAAGTCAAAGCCCTTTCTGCCACACT
Source organism: uncultured Ignavibacteria bacterium (assembly GCA_964403165.1). GTDB lineage: Bacteria > Zixibacteria > MSB-5A5 > MSB-5A5 > SM1-73 > SM23-73-3. The sequence continues at coordinate 35,700 of CAYOFL010000002.1, read as the reverse complement.
TACAGCGGAGTTGTAACCTTTCAGATCCTTAAACCCTTTATCTGTGAAGAAAACCCACACTTTCACCTTTTCTTGCGGTTCCAATTTTGCCACATGTTGTTTGAATTTCGGTGAGAGGACCGGACTCTGTTTGGGAAAAATAAATTCAGGCTGTTGGGGGGGCTGACCACTTATCCGGGTGCTCATTCCACCAACCAGGCAAAGGATAACAAGGAATAAAGCAGACCTTTTGAAAACTGAAAAAGACAACATGATTACTGCTCCTTTATTTATAGGTATCAGCAAAACAGCCGCAAAACTTTAATAATCCTGCCACAAGAGAAGACCAAGCGTGATCTTTAGAAAATCCCGCAGGTGAATATTTTTTCTACTCCTCTTTTAATTTAAGCAAAAATCACAATTTGTCAATTGTTTTTATGAGAAACACTATGGGAATTTTCCCATAGTCTGTCGATTTGCCTCTATCTTTATTTACTCAAAATATACCTTTGATCGATCTTTAAAAAAACAACAAAAACAGGTAAAGCGAACACCTTTAACCTCAGTGTGTTGCGTTTTCTGGTGGGGAATACTTAAAAAGACCTGTTTGGCATAAGATTTGCTAAAAATAAACAAAAGGAGTAAAGCACATAAAACTAACAAAGATTGAGTTTAAAGGAGAAAAGGATGAGATATAGGAAAAATTCTAAAGGAATCACCCTGTTGGAGTTGATGATCGCTGTGGTCATGGTGGGAGTTATTGTTACCATGGCGGCTCCTCAATTTGCAGGGGTTCTGCCCAGACTGAAATTCAAAAGCAAGAGCAGGGATATCGTTTCCGACATGCGGTTGGCCAGATCCGATGCCATTGCTCAGAGAGCTCAATTTGGACTGTATTTCGATTACAGCCAGAACGGATACGTCCTGTTCAAAGATCAAGTAAATCCAGATCTATTCACCTATGAAACAGGCGACTCGGTGATCAAGACAGTAACCCTGGGTCAGGACGTATCCCTTTATTATTATACTTTCAGCAATGGCAGTGTTGTTTTCAAACCGGACGGAAGTGCAGGTTCTTCCGGATATGTAACCATAAGCAACGAGCAGGGAAATGATCAGGCGGATATAGACGTTTTGGCTTCCACCGGCAGAGTGAAGCTCACCTTTCAGTATTTAGAAGGGGAGTGATAAAAAAAAGAAGTTGTGTTTGAAATAGGAAACGCATCCTGTCAAGGAGATACGCATTTACTTCTTTAAGAATATTTTACTTTCACGAAAAGGCTACCTGTACAATTCGATTCATCCCCAAATCAAATACTTAGGATTTCTCTCATTCAAGATTGATGGAATAGATTTTCTCACTAAACCGTTATTTTAGCCGTTCCTGCTGAATAATTATTCCTGAGTGGACGTGTTCTTACATCGGGGAAATAAAGCGATTATAGTTTTCTGCCATATCCCGTTTTCCTTTTGTAGAAAAGGGGATGAAGGTTGAAGTCTCAATTAACATTGTGAATAGGGTCTTTTGTTTTCACTGATGATAAATGATAACCCTGGTAGGTTTGTTTATTTAATTTGATTTGAAAGTTTACCTTCTTAGGAGAGCGCGAGATTTTTGACATTAAAAAAATATAAAAGAAATTAAGTTTATTCCTTTTGTTGTCGATTGTAATTATAAGTTGGGCACACAGAGATAGAAACGTTTGAGATCTTCCCCAGAAAGGGGATGCAATTAAACATTTCAAAAGTTTTCATAGGGACTTAAGATTTTTGGATTTCAAGCCGACAAGACAAATAGTGTAATTTTTCAATCACCACGTTTGCGGACAAAACAAAAAAAGAGACTCATATGATCTTCGGAAAAAGAGCAAGGACTGTGGCAGGCTTAGACATCGGTGCTTCCTCTATTAAGCTGGTGAAGTTAGAGGAGAGATTTGGAAATTTCGCCTTAACATCTCTGGGGATGAGGGAACTGCCGCTGGAGATTATAGTGGATGAGGAAATCAAAGATAAAGACACCGTCATCTTCAATCTCCAGAGCTTAGTGGAGCAATGCGATCCCAAGTTGAAGGAGGTGGCCATATCCATCTCCGGACATGGGGTGATCACGGATAAGATCACCATGGAGCAAAAGAGCGGGATGGAAGCGGAGCAGGCTATTCTGTTTGAGGCGGAACAGAGAAGCCCATTTGATGTAGAAGATGTGACCATGGATTATCACACCGTCAGTGTGAATGAGGAAATTAAGAAGATGGATGTGCTTTTAGTCGCCGCCAGAAACGAGTTTCTAAATTCCTATGTGGAGTTGGTCACGGATGCGGGCTTAAGGCCGGTGATCATAGATACCGACGCCTTTGCCATCTTGAATGCATATCATATAAATTATGAAATTGACCCGGAGAAGGTGATCGCTTTGATGGATATAGGATTCGATACCACCAGTATCACCTTTCTCAAGAACGGATTGTTTCATTCCACCAGAGATTTAGCCAGCGGTGGACGATTGGTCTATAACGCCATAATGAAGGAATTTCGCATCAATCAGGAGTTGGCATCCAAGATCATCAAAGGGGAGACGGGAGCATCTATCGATCAGGATATGCTCAAAGCTACAGTGGTCACAGCTTCAGAGGAACTGATCTCGAGTCTGGAGGTTGCCTTTTCTTATTTTAAATCCACGGCTAAGGAACCACAGGTGCATTGGATAGTTCTTTCTGGTGGGGGCGCCCTGATTCCGTTCTTGCCCGAATTCATACAATCAAAATTGAATGTTCCGATTGAGATAGCCAATCCCTTAAGAAACATAGAATACGATCCAGACATCTTTAAGGGTGTGCAGCCAGATACGATTGCGCCACTTTTGGCTGTCTCGGTGGGATTAGCTTCAAGAAAGGTAAAATAGGATGGCCAGAATTGAAATCAATTTGCTCCCCAGGGAGCTTAGAGCAAAAAGCAGAGGCTTCACCTTTGATAAAAGCCTAACCCTTGTGGTTGCTTTTATCGGGATTCTGGTAGTTTTGATTGTAGGGATCGGTGTTTTTCAAGGCATCAAGCTTAAAGCATTAGACAAAAAGGTTGCTGAAGCACAAAGACGGACAGATGAACTTAAAAAGAACATAGAGTTGGTGGATGCCTTAACCGAGCTTAAGGATAAGGTCTTGCAGAGGATATCAGCCATAGAAGCACTGGATAGAAACCGGGCAATCTGGGTTAGGGTGCTGGAAGATTTAAGCAGAAGAGTCCCGGATTACTTATGGCTTTCCCTTTTAAGGGAAGAGGGATCGAAAAATAAGGCGACTCCAGATACAGGTACAGATAACATCATTCAATCTGCCCGGCTTGAATCTTTAGTCAAGAGAATAACCATGGAAGGATACAGTTATTCTTTGAACAACTTAGCCTCTTTTTTGATTCAACTCAAAAGATCGCCATTTTTTAAGAATATGGAACTGCAGTATATAAAAAGAGCGGAAATTAGAGAATATAAAGCCTTTTCATTTCAGCTGGTGGGCGATCTTCATTATGTGCCAGGGTTTGAAAACCCGGATGCTGACACGACTGCCTTAAAGCTGGCTTTAGGAAATGAAAAGAAAGAATTAAAGATGAGTTTCGCCATTCAGGGGGAATAGATGGATTTAAGAGATACGAAGACACAAAAGTTTCTTTTGGGAGGTCTGGCAGTCTTCCTGGTGTTTTATTTTTGGTATGCCAGGATCTACTCTAAGAAGGCCACCTTGATAGAGCAGAGACAGGTCCAGTATGAGGATCTGTTGTCTGACCTGAAGAGTGTGGAGATGAAGACAAAGACCTTTGAAAATCTGAAGGAGGAATACGGAAAACTTCTTAAAAGATACCATAAGGTGGAACGCCTATTGCCCGAGGAAAAACAGATTGACCTGTTTCTGATGCAAATGCATTCTGCCTCTTCCGCCAATCAGATCGGAGTTATCCAGATCATCCCCCGGGGGGCAACTCCTACAAGCTTTTATAACACTAACTCGTTCGACATAGAGATATCTGGATCATATCATAACCTGGGGAGCTTCTTGGGCAGTATCGCCAATTTTCCCTTCCTGGCAAACGTGTCGGATGTGACCATAACCGCACTACCCCAGGGGGAACAAATACCTGAACAGAAAGGGCAGAGTGTTACCGCATCTTTAAAATTGACCTCCTACTATGTTAGGGAAGAGGAGAGGCTCAAGAAGATAGAATTTTAGAAAGGTGATACATGAGAGAAAATAATGTGACCAAGCTATCTGTAATCATTCTGATAATTCTCTTTGCTTGGATGTTTTCCTTTTCTTCCGATTCAGCTTGGGGAAGTTGCCGAATCGAAAATATCAGCTTGAAAAAAGAGGGAAATTTCACCAAAGTCTGTGTATATGCGGACCAACCCTTTGAGTGCATCCACTCCACAGAAGAGGCAAAGGGTGGGAAACCTTACCGGGTGATCATCGACTGCAAGGATGCAATTTTTGGTTTACCTCAGCATAATTACAAAAAGGGGCTTCCGCCAGGCATCATAAAGGCAATCCGCACCAGCCAGTTTCAAACTGTTCCGGAGAGAATGGTCAGAGTTGTGCTGGACCTAAAAGGTCCCGTGGTATACAAGGTGACCGACCCGGAGTCAGAAAACGAAGCCAGCATTGCCATTTTGACTACGCAATATCCTGATTTTCCCTTGTGGGTGGCAGTACTGGAGGAAAAGGAGGATCAAAAGATATCCGTGGGAAAAAAACTAACCAAAGTTTCTTCAACTGAAATAGCTTCCCAGGAGGAGCAAAAGTCTGATCAATTAAAAGCTTCTCTTGCAGGTGCTAAGAGAACTACTGACTTAACAGTATCTGAAAAGGAGGAAGCCGAACCTGCTCAGAAAGGGCGAATCTACCGGAGAGCGGTTTGCTATGCTGATACAGGTGAGGTGGTCCTGTCTGCTGAGAAGAAACCGGTCTTATTGTCTCAGGCACAATCTGGGGATGAAGGTGTGAAGAAAAAAGAACCTAAAAAGATTGAAGCTAAGCTCGCTGAACAGGGAAAAATCCCCAAAAGAATGGTCAGCTATACTGATACAGTTGAAACCTTACCGTCTGTGGAAAGGAAACCGGTATTGTTGTCTCGGCCGAAAACTGAGGATAAAGATATAAAGAAGGGAAAGGAATTTTCCCCGATTATGGAAAAGAAAGCCCTTCCACCAGAGCTGGAAGTTACATCACAGGCTTCTTTAGAGCAAAGCAAGGAGCAGACCAAATCCTCCTCCCATCAAGCAGATGCTGAAAGAGTCGAAGAGGATAAGAGCCAAAAGGACATCTCATCTGTTTCTGCAAAGCTGGTTTTGAAGCCTAAGTCCCGAACAAAAGTTGAAGATAAAAAGGCACCGTCTGTCTTTTGGTCAAGTTCGAAACAAAGCTTGCTTAAACCATCTATTCCGAAGCGACAGATAAGTCGATCTAAAGTTCCGTTGGGTCCTTTTCTTGAAGATAAGTCTTCTGAGGCGACAGAAAAGACAAAGATAACAGATGCTGAAACTGAGGGGAAAGAGGATGTTTCCACGGGGGCTCCCGGCTCCGTTCAGAAGGGAATTGGTAGGATTTTGGGTCCTGAATCAGTAGCCGCCAGGGAAAGCCACGCATTGGCGGAAAGTTTGATTTTGATCCAGAGTCCCCAGGAGTCTAAGCAGGACTGGGTTCATGAAAGAAAAATGGTATATTACAATCCCGGAACCAGAAGGGATCCCTTCTTGCCGTTAACAGAGAGGCAAGATATGAGCTTTGGAGAGGTGCCCCTACCTCTGTTTGAAAATCTAAAGTTGGTGGGAATCTTAAAGGATGAGAAAGGAAATTGGGCTTTGCTGGAAGATAAGCTAAAGTTCGGTTATATTCTGATGAGTGGGGACAGAATCAAAAATGGATATGTAATCAGTGTTGAGGATGACCGGGCAATCTTTCATGTTGAGGAATATGGCGGGTATCAAATAATGATTTTAGAACTTAACCGGGAATATTAAAAGAGAGGTAACTTATGAGAAATATCCTTCAAGGGAACAGATGGCTCAGGTGGAGCGGAACGGTTTGGAGAGTTTGTCTTCTCCTGGAGATGCTGGTCTTTATTTTGGTGGGAACAGGGAATGTTTTTGCGAAGCCTTCTTTATCAGGAAAGAACGACAAGATCATCACCGTAATAAACTTACAAAATGCAAGCATGCATTCAGTTTTGAGTTTCTTGGCTGATTATGGAGGGGTCAACATCGTGGCGTCTCCTTCGGTGGAAGCCTCTGTGACTTTGACCTTGCAAAACGTGACCTGGCGAAGGGCGCTGGACATCTTGTTGCAGACTTACAGCCTGACCGGGGTAGAAGAGAAAGGTTTTATCCGGATACTCCCCACCCAAGAGTTCTTCGCCGAGCAAGCACTATTAGAGAAGCATCGTGCAGACCAATCTACCATGGTTCCCCTGGAAACAGCGGTTATCCCAGTAAAGCACGGCACAGCTAAGGATATGGTGAAATCCATTAAAGCGGTGATCTCCAAGAGAGGAACCATCGATACAGACGATCGCACCAACTCTCTGGTTATCCGGGATACCCCCGAGCACATCGAAAAAGTCAAGCGACTGGTCAACACTTTGGACAAGGAGACCGATCAGATCAAGATATCAGCTCAGCTTCTGGAGATCGAATCGGGAGCTTTAACTGAATTGGGGATCAACTGGTCCATGATCTCCAGAAAAAGCGCCCAGCTTCTGGAAGGGGATAAGTCCGAGGCAAGCTTTTCTCAAATTACCGACCGGGTGAGCGACCCCACCGCCACTTACACCTTCGCCACCGTCCAGGGAGATTTCGACATAGAAGGAATCGTCTCGGCTTTAGCCTCCAGCAACAAGGGAAAGATAATCGCCCATCCAGAGATCACCACGGTGGACAACCGGGAGGCTTATATTCAGATGGGACAAAAAATTCCCATTAAGCAATTCGATGAGGCAGGAAATGTGGTGATACAGTTCGAGGAGGTGGGCACCATCCTGCGGGTTACACCGCATATCACTTCAGAGAACCGAATACTTTTAAAACTCAAGCCGGAGCGTAGCTCCTATACCTTTGATGCCAACGGAGTGGTCATTAATACCAATAACGCTGAGACCAATGTGGTGGTGGATAATGGACAAACAGCGGTGATAGGCGGATTAACCACCCAGGTGGAGATGAAGAACCAGGTCGGTATTCCCATATTGAAGAATCTACCCTTGTTGGGTTATCTTTTCCGATATACCAGAAAAGAGGTAGCCAATCGCGATCTGGTCATCTTTGTAACTCCAACCATAGTTACTGACGAGATGCACAGCATGGGGTCGATCCACCAACCGGATGAGGGTTCAACCCATGAATAGCAGATAACAGATAACAGATAACAGATAACAGAGGGGTTGCTGACCTCTGAACCGAGGCGACCAGAATGGTCGCCTGAAATCTATTTAGAGAAAAAGAACTCCTCCTCTCCCGCCAGCAAAATTTCTCTCATTTTCTACGCAAAAATTAAAAATCTTTTGCAAATGGGTCGATTTAGCACCCGAAATCAATTAAGCCTCTGAAGCATTTAGTCCTGTTGCTTTTAGACAAATTTTGCTATGGTTTGCTGTTAGCCAAAACCTCGATTTTTTCATTAGAACAACTTGTGTCCCTCTCCGATTTGCCATTCTTCTTTTCAGCTATATGCTATAAAGACTAACAGACTTTTTTAAGTCGGGTTGCTTTTATACTTGACATTTTTAGGAACAAATTGTTAATTTTTAAGATTAGAGTTAGGGCATTTGGGGGAGTTATGGAGGGAAAAATCTTGTGTCAATTAAATAAGACAAGATCGTTCTTCTATGAACAGGGGATATGTCCTTTGAGGCAGTAAAACCAGAAGCGGATTGGAGGGGAAAATGGATTTTACCCAGAAGAAAAAGGCAATATTTTTGGCAACTTTCACCAGCCTGCTTAACGCCGCCATGGCAAACGATGCTATTCGAGGGATGATATTGAGGAAGACTGACAAGAAGATCTATGAGTTGTTTGTGGAAGCGAACCCTTTTAAACGTCCGCGTAAGGTGCAGGAGGACAAACACCTGATGACCAGAAACCTACTTTATGCCGTGGATAAAGCTTTGAGGAATAAAAACATCTCCCCCCGGGTGAGGAAAGGACTTTTAAAGGTGCTGTTGGGGAATATATTCTTAGGAGGCGGAGAGGAGCTCAAGAGGTTTGAAGAGGAGCACGGGTTTGAAGCACCGGGCTTTTTGACCATCAGCCCCGGCGCCGCCTGCAATCTTCATTGTGAAGGGTGTTATGCCGGCAATTTGATTGGAGCTAAGAATAAACTGGATTTTGACTTAGTATCTCAAATAATCGCCGATAAGACCAGATACTGGGGATCGTTTTTCACCGTCATCTCCGGCGGAGAACCGTTTATGTGGAAAAGCCAGGGCAAGGATATTCTGGATCTGGTGGAGAAACATAATGATAACTATTTTTTGTTCTTCACCAACGGGACCTTGATTGACAAGAAAAGGGCACAGAGGATGGCAGATTCGGGGAATGTTACACCAGCTATCTCGGTTGAAGGCTTTGAGGAGGAGACAGACAGAAGAAGAGGAAAGGGAGTATATAACAAGATTCTTAAAGCAATGGATAACTTAAGAGAAGTTGGGGTTCCCTTCGGCATATCTCTGACAGCCACCAAGGATAATGCAGAGCTTCTTCTCTCAGATGAATTCATTGATTTTTATTTCAATCAGCAAGGGACAATCTACGGCTGGATATTCCAATATATGCCCATTGGCTGTAAGTTCACTTTAGACCTTTTGATTACCCCGGAGCAGAGGCTGAACATGTATTTAAGAGAAAGAGAGCTAATTGAGAAGCAAAAACTATTCATTGCTGATTTCTGGAACTCCGGGTCGATCAGCGATGGCTGTTTATGTGCCGGCAGGACAGGAGGATACTTTTACATCGATTGGAACGGCAATGTGATGCCCTGTGTTTTCACCCCCTATTCCACGCATAATATAAAAGAGATATACTCAAATGGCGGAGACATAAATGCGGTTTTAGAAAGTCCTTTTTTCAAAGCGGTCCGAAAATGGCAAACAGATTATGGTTATATGCAGCCTTCCCATCTGGTGGGTAATGAAATCGTTCCCTGTCCCATCCGGGATCATCATCGACGCTTTTACCAGATTGTAAAGGAACATCAGGCTAAGCCCATCAATCCCGAAGCGGCGGAGGCTTTAGAAGCAAAGGACTTTGTTGAAGGTCTTTGCCGATACGGAGAGAAAGTTGCAGAGCTTACCGACCATATTTGGGACAAGGAGTACTTAGAACCGGAACGGAGAAGGTCGGCATAGACTGAATATGAATATACTTCGTGAAAAAATCGTCAAGAATGAAACGTAGCGTTTGTGTTGTGTCAGGACCTCAGTCCTGACATCATTTAAAGCGTCAGCCACCAGGATTCCGCCAGAGGCGGAAGAGTGAAGCTCCTAACGCAACTGTAATGCCACTCACAGCTGATTATAAGGATTAAGCTGATGAAAAAATCCTTCAAATAATCTGCTGCAAAAATCCGCTAAATCAGCTTAATCTGTTGTGAATCGGATCCCCACTCACTCCACCAACTTCTTGAAATCCTCATCCTCCCACAGATTCTTGAAATCCTCTTCCTTCGTTGCCTTTTCTTTAAAAGTGGGATCAAGTTCAATAGCTTTCTTTAGATTTTTCAGCGTCCCTTTTTTGTTCTTTTGGAGAGAATGGATACAAGCTATATTATACCAGCCACTTGCATAATTTGGCTTCAGGTCTGTTGCCTTCTTGCATTTTTCTATTGCCTCTTCATGCCTGCCTAATTTCTCTAAAGCCGCACCCCAGTTACAATAAGCCTCGGCAAAATCGGGCTTCAGCTCGGTTGCCTTCTTATACTTCTCTATCGCCTCCTCATGTTTACCCAAGTTTCCTAAAGCCACACCCCAATTGTAGTAAGTCTCTGCATCGTCTGGCTTCAGCTCGGTTGTCTTCTTATACTTCTCTATCGCCTCTTCATACCGGCCTAATCCTCCCAAAGCCGTACCCCAGTTATTATAAGCATCAGCAAAGTCTGGCTTCAGCTCGGTTGTCTTCTTATACTTCTCTATCGCTTTCTCATATCTGCCTAACTTTCCTAAAGCCACACCCCAGTTATAATAAGCATTTGCCTGATCCGGCTTCAGCTCTGTCGTCCTCTTATACTTCTCTATTGCCTCTTCATGCCTGCCTAATTCTCCTAAAGCCACACCCCAGTTGGAATAAGCCTCTGCATGATCCGGCTTCAGCTCTGTCGTCTTCCTATACTTTTCTATCTCCTCCTCATACCTGTCTAATTCTCCTAAAGCCACACCCCAGTTATAATAAGCCTCTGCAAAATCAGACTTCAGCTCTGTCGCCCTCTTATATTTATCTATCGCCTCTTCATACTTACCTAATTCGTGCAAAGCCACACCCCAGTTATAATAGGCATCATAATGCTTAGGATTTAACTTTATCACTTTCTTAAGCTCACCAATAGACTCATCATATTTTTTCTCAACATAATAATTGTAAGCCATCGTAAGAAAGATCTCTTCATCGAAAATTTTATTCATTACCTTTTCATAATCTTCAATTGCGGTCTCGGAATCCTTTTCTATTAGTTCAGAAACCTCCTTAGAGAAATCCGCTGGGACTTCTTCTCGCTGAGCGCTGATTCGCTTCTTGAAATTCTCTGTTTCTTCATCAACGAATTTGCCTTTTTCTTTTATCTCGTCGCATATTGCCTTAATCTCGTTTTTATATTCTTGTACTCTTTCTAACTCGTCTTCAAAACTTTTCCTAAGCTCTGCTTTAGTTTCTTTATAGTCTGTTTTTATTTCCCTAATTCTAAAATAACCGAAAATACCGATCGCTATAGCAAGTAAAGTTACAAAAATAACCACAAGAGTTGAAATTAAGATACTCCTATTCGCACCTTCAATCGCCTTTTCATAGCCCTCGCTCTTAACCTTCTCAAATTCCATCTTCAAGCTATCAATCTGCGCTTTCTGTTTCAAAATCTGCTCAGCACTCTGAGAAGTATCCTTAGAAACAGTTTGAGAACTAGCCGAAAGCGAGGATAGAAGCATTAAAATCAAAGCCCAGATAAAGATGAATTTTTTCATAAGCCCTTTTGGTTAGAGTTTTTATTTATATCTGTCCGGTTCTAAATTTGGACAGGGACAAGCCCTGTCCCTACGAACTTATTTGATGTGTCTGTCCGGTTCTAAATTCGGACAGGGACAAGCCCTGTCCCTACGAACTACAAAAATCTGTAACCAAGCTAAATAATATGCTCGGATAAGTGGTTTGTCAACCAAGAAATGTTGCTTTTTCAACCTGCCAAAATCCTTGCTTCCCGTTGGTGTTCTTCACCAACGGGTGATGGACGGCGGGTGAAGAACACCCGCCTTAAGCAGGATACTTCTCTTCTCATACCGGAATCTCAGATTAAGTCTTAACTATTACACGTCAGAAATGGAGCTCCTGACGCAACTATAATTTCCACTCCGCAGGCTAATGGTCACCAACTATTTAATTTGACAAATTCGCTTTGGAGTGCGGAAGCGAAGTCGAAGATCCCGCTTCGCGGGGCTTCCGCAGCGCCCCGCCAAAGGCGGGGCGCACTCCTTTTCTTACTCTCCCAGACGGGTCTCCGTTTTCCAAATCGCCAAGATAATTAGTTGATAACCATAAGCCTGCGGCTACCCCGTCCCCCTCCTCTGGTATGAACCATTTGCTGAGTTTTTTCCTCACACAGCAGATGCAATTTGCCCTTCCCTGAAATGTTGTTTTTCCACCTACCAAAGTCCACATAGCTAACTAAAGGTCGGAATATTTTTCCGCCTGTTTTAGGAAAGTTTTTCCTAAACAGTCTCTTGGTTGACTTAAACTGACATCTAATCTAATTGGGTTAATTCATTACACCTCAGATAATTACATCTAATTACCTCCCTTTTCAACAGCTTTGGCACAAAGTTTGCAAAAGTTTTCAAGGCTGTATGAAGAAGGTGGAACTGAAAAACTAAACGGAACTGAAAGAATTGAGGATGCGCTTGGCTTGCAATCTTGCTTCACAATTTAACAAAACTCTCTTGCCAGAATTTGGTTCAACTTTGGTTGATCTGTTTAAACCAATTCCTATGACCCAAAGTCATTTGCCCTCAATTAGTCTGAAATTGAATTCCCTACTACTAAGAAGTCCATTTCTTGTGCGTCAACTTTTCTTACTTAAAGCTTTGGATTGCATTCTTTCCAAGATTAAAGAATCGGCAAATCAGAGACGATATATAAAACGATACCCCAAATTATACACTTTTTCGATCAATCTTAAAAAAGATGGGATACACAGAGCAATGTGTATCCAGGGAATTTAAACCCTGGCAAAGTGAGGTAGATTAAATGGCAGGCCCTAAGGAATGGGTGCAGTTTAAAAAAGACAATGATCCGCAGGTAAGACAGAAACTCTTGAAGGAATATCTGCCTCTGGTGAAAAACGTGGCTGGAAGGATGGCTTTGGGGTTTCCTAAATCGGTGGAACTTTCCGATTTGGTCAACACCGGAGTCATAGGACTGATTGAAGCTTTGTCCAATTTTGATCCCTCCCGTGGAGTAAAATTTGAAACCTATGCGGTCCCGCGAATAAGGGGAGCCATCTTGGATGAGCTCCGCTCTTTGGATTGGGTGCCCCGCTCCACCAGAGCAAAATCCAGAGAGATCGATAAGACTACAAGCAAGCTGCAAAACCAGCTGGGCCGCCCCCCCTCCAACAGAGAGCTTGCCAAATCTTTGAAGATCTCATCAAATGAGCTTTTCTCCACATTGGATGATGTTGCTTCCACCACCATACTATCCTTGGATGAGCTGATTTATAAGGAGGAGGATAATCGACAGATTCCCCGGGTGGAGACCTTAGAGGATTTGAGGTGTGAAGGTATTTTGGGAGATATGGAAAAGGAGGAGCTTAAAGCGTATCTGATCCAGGCTATAAGTCATCTATCCGAACAGGAAAGATTAGTGGTGGCTTTGTATTATTATGAGGAACTGACCTTAAAAGAGATCGGCGAGGTGATGCAGATATCCGAATCCAGGGTCTCCCAGATACATACTAAGGCAGTTTTGAAACTCAGGGGGATGGTCAAGGAAAAATTTGCTCTGTAAGAGCAAGAGATAAGAGTTTCTATTCAAAAAATCTGGAGGAATCACATGAAATCTTGCCAGGCGTCCGAAGACCTTACTCTGCTAAATAATCAGATGACCGAGGTGTTTGAAGAAAATCAACCACCTCAGCCTCATCAGAGAAAAAGAGAATTACAAAAATTGCTTCTTTCCTTAAAATGCAAGTTGAATAAGCTTGCTTTTGTCAACAGCCAACTTTTTCAGATGATATCACCCTCTGAGAAAAAGAAGCTTAATTCGGATGATCCGGGCTTCAGCAGACTTTCACAGATGCCACCCCGGCAAAATGTGTTCACCGAGCCCGTGCTTTCCTTTCGACTTTCCTGGCTTTTGGATTTCTTAAGACAATCATACGGTTTTGAACATTGTGGGATTTTTCTTCTTGACGATGGAAATGGTGGCTCCCCAAGGCTGGCCTTATACTCAGAATCCTCAGAAGAGTTTGAGGATGAGGTAAAAGCTTTATGGAGTGGAGGCAATATCTTTCGTGCAATTGATCAGAAAAGAAGGATGATTTTCCCAGCAAAAAAAGAGGGTAACCTTCTGGTAATCCCATTTAAGATTTTAGGCAAAAAAGACGGATTTTGGGTGGCGCACTTCAAACAGGGTATTCCCACCAAGAAGAAAAAATATGCAGATATGCTTTTCTGGGTGGAGCTTTTGGGCTCCTGTATTGAGAATTCCTCTCTCAAAGGTTCTTCACTCCACCCAAACAGAGACAAGTCTTACCATATTGAAACCGAGAAACTTTTTACCACGACAGAACTATCCAAAGCCGTTGTGCACGAGATAAACAACTCCCTTCAGATAATCCTGGGTAGAGCGCAACTTTTAAAAATGAATGAGAAAAAGTCGCAAAAGGCACCTTCAAATATCAGCAACTTGGAAATGATCGAAGGGAATGCGAATCGCACTTGCTTGATTTTGAAAGACTTTTCAGATCATCTGCACAGACAATTTGATCAAACCACTGACGCAAAAGAAGTAAACATTCAGCATATCTTAAAAAGCGTTATGGTTCCGATCAAATGCATATTGGAGTCGAAAGAAATCAGATTGGAACTAAACCTGGGTAATGATCTACCTCTTGTATATGGAAGTCCTGGAGAGCTGGAACTGGCTTTCTTAAGCCTGATCTGGGAGATTGGAGATCGCCTCTCTTCCGGCGGAAGCATTCGCTTACAAACATTCACAGAAGAAGAGTCACTTTGCCTGGATATGTACTGGAGTGCAAAAGAGATAAAAACAGGTGAATACCCGGACTTCACTGATGTGGAGACAGATGATCGACTCAGGATGGTTTCTCAAATCCTAAACAGAAATCACGGCGACATCAAGTTTAAAAAAATTTCAGACACCGAAATGGGATTTTCTCTGAGATTTGGCATACTCCCGGAGGTTAAGAAAAACCAGGAAGCACTCCACCAATTGAAATTGTAAGTTCGGGGTCCCTATATCAGGTAAAGACAAGATGCTTCAATCAGATTAGCCATAAATCCCTTCTTTACTAGAGGGAGTTTTTAAAGAAGGGTTAGAAAGGAGGAGAGATTTTGCAGGATTTAAAGAAGTTAGATGTGAAGACCGAGTCTAAAGCTATTACCTTAGAAAAAACTCCATTCCCAATCAAAACATCTGGTGGGCGCAAATATATTCGCATAGAGTTATTCTCTCCTGCCCGGTTTCGTCTGCTGGCATGTAAAAAAGGAAAGATAAAACTGTCCAAAGAAAGAATCTCTGGCGCAATTCTCAATCTGAGCGAGGGAGGGATGCTCCTGCTCACCGACTACCCCGTACCGGAAGAAGGTTTTGTGCTTTTGAGTCTGAACCTGAATAAATTGGTGACTCTGGAAGGGGTATTGGGAAAAATCAAAAGGGTGGAGCCCTCAGAGGAGGAGGATTTCTTGGTAGGAGTGGAATTTTCCTCCCGAGAGGAATTAGAAAAGCTCACCTCTTCGGAGCAGATTGAACGCTTGCCGGTGAAAGTGACAAGTTTTGGCCGCAAACTGCGAGAGATCATTTCCAGCTACTTGCGCACCACTGAGCTTGCCACCAGATAAAAGTAGATGGAATTCCGCAGGTCAGTTGTCAGTTGACTCAAATGAGACCTAAATGACCTGTTGGTGTTTTTCTCCAGTGCCGGAAAAGCGGGATAATTTCAAATAAGAGCACCTCTCTTTTGCGGCTTCATAAGCGATCATAAGGGGCGGCTCATGGGGGCTTTAGGGTTTTTTGAATCTTTCAAAAAGGCTAAATGGAAAAAGGGATAATCCCCACAGGGGACGTCATATCCCTAAGCTTGGAGTCTTTGAAATGCCATATCACTTAAACCTTAATAAATTGGGGGCACATAAAAATGCAAAAGAGGACTAAGGGGAAAAATAAAAAAATTGCTAAATTCTCAAGACTTGCCGAAAGGCAAAAACTTTTGCATGTAAATCAAAACCTTGAAAACCAGAAAATCGATTTTGACGTGTTGATCAGCATCTGTAAGATGATTGAACAATCAACCCAAGGGAGAAAAGTCTTCGAAAGGATATTGAATTTGATTGGCAAATCTGTGGAGTTCAGTCAAGCCAGTCTCTTTTTATTAGATAAAAAGAAAAATCAATTGGAGGAGGTAGCTTCAATAGGAAAGAAGGTGGATTTAGTAGACTTCATTAGATTCGATGTAGGAATAGGACTCTCTGCCTGGGTTGCTAAGGAGAAGAGACCCATTCTTCTCTCCAATCTGCACCGAAAAAGAAGGGGAGGAGGCATCAAGTCTTTTCTTGCCGTACCTCTGATTTTAGATAGCGAGCTCTTTGGGGTTATGAATTTAGGCCACATAAAAGCACACGCTTTTGAACCGGAAGATGTGAAGTTTTTAAGCTTAATCTCTATTCCAGTGACATTAAGCTTAGAAAGGATGTTTTATCATTCAGAGCAAGAAAGGCTCCAAGAGGAGATTTTTCAGGCAAGGGAACACTCCAGAGAGCTTGAGGAAAAAATCACCCGAATGAACAGCATAATTCCTACCCCACAACTGTTAGAGAGCCTAAACCAAAAGATCAAAACCCCACTTTTTAGCATAGCGGAAAATGCTTCCTTTCTTTTGAACAGCTTCTCACCCCGACAGGAGGCGAAACCACTGCGGTCGAGTAAAAAGTCTGACGTTGAGTTCAAACGCGGGTTAAAACAGATCAAAAATGAGGTAAATCAAATTACTAAAGCTACAGAAAGACTGCTGAAAAGAAATTAGGTCTGGTAACATAGGAAGCTTGGGCTCCCAAAGCCAATTTCAGGCAACACCTTTTGCTTTAAAACCATCAAAATCGATTGATTCCGAGATGACATTTATGCAGAATGTGGCTAAATCAGATCAAACTTTAAAGATAGCAAACTCCGGGTTCAAAGATTTGAAAGACCTTTTGGACAATCTACCCATAGGGATGTTCAGAAGCTCATCTTTAGGAAAATTGGAGTATGTGAACAGATATTTGTCTAAGTTGTTAGAAAGGGAAGGCGAAACCAAGCTTAAAGAAAGAGAATCATTAAAGCATCAGATTTCCACACAGGTTAAAAGCTGTGTGCTCTCCGGTGAGCCGTTGTCAGTAAAGGTGAATGATTTTGAAAACTCAAATCTCTTCATCCGGACCTTCCCGGTCAAAGACGAAGCAAAAAGGACGGTGGGAGCAATTGGTTGGGTTGAGGATGTCTTTAGCATATTAAGCTTGCATTCGAATCTGCAGAAAAAGATAAATGAGCTTTCCATCCTGTGTGAGTTAGGCAAAGTTTTACGAAGCACTCTTAATTTGGAGGAGATACTTCAAATCGTCTTAATCGGTGTTACCGCCGGACAGGGATTGGGATTCAATCGCGCCTTCCTTTTGCTTCTAAACCAGAGGGGAACCATGTTAGAGGGAAAGATGGCCATCGGCCCTTCTAATCCGGAGGAGGCAAAAAGAATCTGGGATGCCCTTTCAGCTCGGGAACAGTCCTTAGAAGATATACTGCACTCATACAAGGACGCTTTGAAAGATAAAGATGTTTTGGTCAATCAAATAGTAAAAAAGCTTAAAATTCCGCTCTCAGACGAAAGAAATCCACTGATTCAGTCGATGTTAAATAAGAGAGCATTTAACATCACCCCAGGAGAAGGAAAAACAGATAAAAATCTTTTTGAGATACTGCAAACCGATCAATTTGCGGTAGCTCCTCTTGTATCCAAGGACAAAATGCTTGGAGTCATCGTAGCCGACAATCGGATTAACCGAAAACCCATCGAAGATGAGAACATCAAGCTTCTTTCCATCTGTGCTAATCATGCTTCGGCGGCAATAGAAAGCTCTCAACTCTATCGGGAGCTGGCAGAGAAGGTAAGTAAATTAGCAGAAGCCAACAGAAGAATCGCAGAAAACACCAAAACGCTTTTGAAGATGGAGAAGCTGTCAGTCCTGGGACAGATCACCTCTCAGGTGGCACACGAGTTGCGAAATCCCATGACCGTCATCGGTGGATTTGCCCATTCGATTTTAAGGAAGATGGACACAAAAAGTACAGATTATGAATATATAAAGATCATAGCCAAAGAGACCGAGAGGATGGAGAACGTTTTGAACAACGTGCTCAATTTTTCCAAGCCCGATAAATCTCATCTTAGCACGGTCAACATTAATGAACTGGTGGATCAGACCTTTGAAATGATGGAGCCGGAAATAGATTCCACTAAGATCTCGATGGTTAAGTTTCCTTCTCCCAATCTCTCTTCTGTTCGGGCTAATCCTGATCTTATACGCCAGGCTCTGTTAAACATCCTCCGCAATGCAATCTGGGCCATGCCTCAGGGAGGTATATTGTCCGTCACCACCAAACAGACAGACAAATTTGTGAGGATAGAGATTAAAGATACCGGCTTTGGCATTTCTGGGGAACACGTAGGCAAAATCTTCGATGCCTTCTTCACCACCAAATCTGAAGCCTGCGGCCTGGGACTGACCATAAGCTCAGAGATAATCGAAAATCATGGAGGCAACATTGGTGTGGGGAGCACGGAAGGGAGAGGAGCTACCTTCTACATAGAACTACCCTTGACAGAGGATGAAATGACTGGCCAACCATCCGAAACTCAAGTTAAATCTTAAAACAGGGAGGAAAAGGTGCAAATTAAGCAATCTAAAGTAGAGCCACAGCTCAAACGAAACCCGATCAATTCATCCACCAGGGTGAACATATTGGTGGTGGATGATGAGGAACACATTCTAAAGCTGTATGAAAAGGAACTTTCAGAAGAAGGGTATGAGGTGAGAACCACCACCCGAGGGGAGGAGGCTTTGAGGATAGCTGAAGAGGAATCCTTAAATCTGGTGATTCTGGATATCAAACTGCAAGACCAGGACGGTCTGGACGTGTTGGGTGGTTTGAGAAAGCTCAATAAAAGCACTCCCATCATACTGAATTCAGCATATTCCACCTACAAAAGTGACTTTCAGTCATGGCTGGCAGATGCATACTTGGTGAAATCCCCCAATTTGGAAAAACTTAAAAAGAAAATAAGGGAGTTGGTGAGCGTCTGAAGGTGAGTTTGATCTTTTTACATTTTATCATTTTAGCAAACTCATTCCGATAACAAAATAAATCAGCGGGGGAGAATATGATTAAGTCCCAGGAGATCGAAAAAGCTTCAGACGTATTGAAATCACTGGAGGAGCTTTCCGCACAGGCTAAGAGAATGGCGTCCAACTTAGCTTATGTTGCCTCCAGGGCTAGGGAGACGGGGAATATTTCCACTCGAGTTTATGATGACATCTTAGATTTGGTTGATCAGACCGGTCACGCCACTTCGGACATAAGCAGGATGATCCGGGTAGTAAGAATGGAGGTAGGAAGACTTTATAAGCTTTCCCGACATGGGGAGATAGAGTTGGAAAAAAACAGAGAGTTGATTGAAAAGATCGAACGATCATTGGAGTCGGTTTTAGCTGAAAGTCAAAGGGTGTTATATATCATAAAGAAGCTGAAATCAGTTTCCGCTAATAATAAGTTGATCTCGTGATAGGAAAAGCGGAAGGGAAAGTTAAGAAATTTGAATTTAATACCGATTCTTAAAAGATGTAAGCTTGAAAAAAAGACGGCCGATTGAGTTCGAGATTACGTCAGCAGATGGAGATGACCAAAGAAACGAGGGGATGTTCTGAAAGATTTTTCGATACTTTGATCATCTAAAGTGATCTGGCACTTTAAAAAGATCGGAAATTTTCCAGCAGGGTGCTCTTTTCAGTCATCTAAAGATCTCAGTTTGAAAAGAGGGGGCTATGCTGATTTTGACCAGGAAGTTGGGAGAAAGCGTTACCATCGGAGATGATATCAAGATAACCATTTTAGGGGTGCGGGGACGACAGGTTCGACTGGGGATAATAGCTCCTCAGAGGGTAACCATACATAGAGAGGAAATATATTTCAAAATCCAGGAGGAGAATAAAAGGGCGGTTGAGAACACGGCGGACGGGGTTTTCAGAATCGCGGCTAAGTTAAAAGAGGACCACCAGAAGCCGCAGGGGTCAGGCTCCGCCTCTGAGCTTTTGCGGACTAATAAATCGGATGAGAAGGAAAACTCAAAAAGAGGTAATAGAACAAAACCGAAGGGATGAGGCATGTTTTTCAAAAACAGAAACAAAAAGAGAGGCGAGGATTTAAATCAAAAGGTAGAGAAGTTCAGAAGGTGGTGGCATGATCAAACCCAGGATCTTTCCTATGAAAAATCAAATCGCTCGAAAAAGAGCCACTCAAACACAAAACCTTTTGATTCAAGCTTTGTTTATTACGAAGAAAGTTAGATGATTTAGAGAAGGCGGAAAGGCAAAGAAACGTTGCTCGCTTTTTTGTTCTGCCTTGGTATGCAAGAGTCCCCATAAGATCTTCCAGTTTAAAGGGGATAGATATGAAATGGAATTCGAACTGTCTTTGGTTTAAGATTAATGCACATTCCTAAAACTCGGTCACATGGGGGGAGAATGAAATTTGTCACTACCAGATTTGGAGAGATCGAGTTTAAAGAGACCGAAGTAATCCTTTTTCCAAAGGGGGTTCTTGGTTTTTCACAGCTAACCCGATATGTGGTTCTTAAAAGAGAAGAATTTGCTCCGTTCAAATGGCTGCAATCCATTGAGGATCCCAATGTGGCTTTTGTGATCATGGATCCTCAGAAGTTCTTTCCCAACTTTAAACTGGAGATCAATGAGATAGAGTTGGAAGAGCTAAATTATACTAATTCCGGCGATCTGGTGACCTATGTTATAGTCACGGTTCCTCAAGATGTTTCATTGGCTTCCGCCGACCTTTTAGGTCCTTTGGTGATAAACTCCAAGAAGAGATTGGCAAAACAGGCAGTCATGCCCAACAGCCCTTACACCACAAAGCACTATCTTTTGGATGAGCTCAAAAAACGAGTACGGCGAAAATATGTTGGCAGAAAAGCTTCTGTTTGAGTGGCTAATTGTTAGCGCACCGAAGAAGAACCTAAAGGTGCCGGCTTGAGATAATCTTCTGTATAACAATCACAGTCTCTTAACACAACCATCTTCACAAGAAACCTTAGACCTTAAACCTTAAACCTTCGTTGATCTTCACCTGTTCCCCCATATTTTAACCAGGAGGACGTTTTTTGAAAATTAAAGATTATCTGGGGATAGATGCTGAAAAAGAAGCAAGACTGAAAGAGGTAGCTACCTTCTCTTTGGAGAGACGCATCCACCAACCAAGCCAGAAGGTGAAGTTTTCTTCTTTTGAGAAAGCAATGATAGGAAGGATTTTGCCCGGGGCAAAAACAATCTCGAAGGGAAGCATTCCCTATCCTGTCATAGCCAGAGTCTGTCTCTCTTACACATGCAATCACAACTGTTCTGGTTGCCTATATGGAAGCGGTGGCAAAAAAGAAAATGTCTTCATGGACTCAAACAGCTTTTCAAAACTCCTTGATAGCTTGCATTCCTTGAAGGTTGAATTCATTGATCTCGCTGGAGGAGGAGAGCCTACGCTACATCCGGAATTCGATAAATTCTCGCAGATGTGCATAAAAGAAAAGTTCGGGTTGAGCCTTTTGAGCAATGCCGCCTCATTTACCACAGAAGTCGTCGACCTTGTGGTGGAGGATTTTTCCTTTTTGAGAGTGAATTTAGATGCCAACAATGATGAGGTTTATAATCGGATTCATCATCCTCCAGGCCCGAGGGAATTTCAGAAGGTTTTAGGCAATCTGGAAAGGATCGTCTCTGAAAGAGAAAGAAAAAAGGTGGATTTGATGGTGGGAGCTGAAGTTCGATTATGCCAAGCTAACATGAATTTCATGGAGCAGATGATCTGTCTGGTCAGGGATGTGGGGTTGGATTATATCCAGTTCCGGATCAATTGTAAAACATTCGATGGCCTGCTTTCAGAACAGAGAAGAGAGGCGAATACACTAATAGAGGAGCTGAGGAATAGTTACCATCCGTTTGAAGTATATGGGGAAGTTGAAACCGGAAAGTTTCGAGGGGGATGCTGGCTTTCACCTATCCATCTGGTCATAAATCCTTCGGGCAATGTTTACCCTTGCTATCATTTTGATCATCGTCCTGAGATCACCTCTTTTGGCAACATCTTCGCTCAGCCAGCAGATAGGCTCTGGTTCGGTCCTGAGCACAGAAGGGCAGTTGAGCACCTAAGAGAAAATGACTGCCATATCAAGGATTGTCCATGGCACCTCTATAATGAATTTGTTTGGCAGATGGTTCAAAAAGATAAAAAAACATCCTTTCTTAGTCTCCCCAAACATTCCTAAAGGAATTATCAGATACCGTATAGAAGCTCTAAAAAAGCACGAAGTTGAGCTTCTTCGCCCTAAAGCTTGCTTGATATTAAAAAACCCCATTGGCTGACATTTCAGCTATTTACTCCATTTTCCCTGTCTTAAAACCCATCCTGTAAATTCGGACTATAAAGTTTAACGCCTCCAGGTCGATACAATTAATAGAGGAAGATTGACAAAAGTGTCCAACGATATGTTGGTCAAAGATAGCAACAGGTGTGCGATTCAATCTCCATGAAGTTGGGTGGAGCGGCAGATCATCATGCCAGACAGTATGTTAGCTAAAGGAGTTCGGGTGGAGATGATGTGCAAATGTTTGCACAGGAGAAAAGAGAATGTTATCCTTCAGTGAAAAAGAAGAATTTGAGAATAAAAAGAAAAATCCTGATTCATCGTCCTTTAAGAAAAAGAACGGGAAGAAGATAGATCGCATCTTAGAACAATCAAAATGTCAAGGAGACAATCGTATCTCAAAGAGGAAAGCTGTTCTTTCTGGTGATTCACCAGCAATTCGAAAAGAAAAGGTAGAAGAGGCAAAAAAGAAAAAACAAAACGGAGACTACGATAGCCGGGAGGTTTACAAAAAGATCGCAGATAGACTTATGGATTTGTTCGGAATCTAATAGTAATCAGCATACTGTTAAGGATTTTATCTGAACCAAAAGATACTGAAACTCTATCTTATTGAAAAAACGTAGATTTATGTTTTTATAGCGATAATCTGCAGAAGTCATGGGAAGGCAAGCTCTAAAGGCAGGCACTCCAGATTTGCTAATTCAAATTTGACTTTTTCTAAAGCCCTCGTAATAAAATCTTGACAAAAGATTCGTAAAGAAATATATTAGATTTGGCTTGAGATTACAAATCAAAAGCTTAGGTTAAAGAACACAAAGAGACTTCAATCGTAAACTCTTGATTTTTTTGTTGGGCGATTAGCTCAGTTGGTTAGAGTACTTGCTTGACATGCAAGGGGTCACTGGTTCGATTCCAGTATCGCCCACCATTTAACAGGGCAGTTATACTGGGATCAAGCTCTAAACCTTTTGTTGGTTAGAGTATCCCCCGCCATAGGCGGGGGAGGGTCACTGGTTCGATTCCAGTATCGCCCACCAGAAACAGTAAGCAGTAAACAGTAAGCAGTATACAGTATACAGTATACAGTCAACAGTGATCGGTTGATGGTCAAGCACAGAGGAGAGCCGCACCCCAAAAGGTATGGGGTAATTTTTTATAGCAACATGCAGGGAATTCTGCGGAACAGAGTTTTCCTGCAGGATACACAGGATAAAACAGGTCAAGCTAAAGGGACTATTGAAAGAGCCAACTAATTAGGTAATGGGGTTAGTTGCGATGAGAATCTAAAAGGTTAAGTTGGTTCGGGAATTGGAATTCCCGAACCACTTTCGTGCGGGTCACCGGGATTCCGCCAGAGGCGGAAAAATCCAATTCCCGCACGAATAAGAGGGGTTTTTCAACACCCCTAAAGCTTGACACTCCAGAAGGAGAAGTTCATGGCAGATGAAGTATCGGTGGTTCTACCTGACGGATCAAAAAAGAAATATCCAGTTGGGATGACGATCTCTCAGATATTGCGGGATTTCAACTCATCTTTGGCTAAGGATGCACTTGCCGCATTTCTAAATGGCAGTGTGGCGGATTTGTCTGAAAAGGTGCAAAAGGATTCAGATATCAAGATAATCACCTTTGACTCTGAAGAGGGGAAAGGGGTCTTCTGGCACAGCACTTCACATGTCATGGCTCAGGCAGTGCAGGAGCTTTTTCCTGGGGTGAAATTAGCCATCGGACCTCCGATCAAGGATGGATTCTACTACGACTTTGATACGCAGAAGCCATTCGAACCTGAAGACTTGGCACGAATTGAAAAAAGAATGAAAGAAATCGTGAAGGAAAATCATTCTTTCAAGAGGAAAGAACTTAGCAAATCGGAAGCTGAGCAGATTTTTAGACAAAAGGGGGAGAATTATAAATTAGAGATACTTTCCGAGCTAGATGAGGACAAAGTGGTTTTGTATGAGCATGATGATTTTGTGGATCTTTGTCGGGGACCACATGTTCCCTCCACCGGGGTGATCAAAAGCTTTAAGCTTTTAAGTGTGGCTGGAGCGTATTGGAGAGGCTCTGAGAAAAATCCTATGCTTCAGCGGATATACGGTATCTCCTTCCCCACAAAAGAAGAACTAAACCAATTCTTAAAAAGAATCGAGGAGATGAAACGAAGAGACCATCGAGTGGTGGGAAAGGAGTTGGAGCTTTTTTCGATTTCGGATGAGGTGGGACCCGGCTTGGTATTGTGGCATCCCAAAGGAGCACAGATTCGGAAGATCATCGAGGACTACTGGGTGGAGGAACATCAGAAGCATGGTTATCAGTTGATCTACACTCCTCACATTGCTCGACTGCATCTGTGGGAGAAAAGTGGGCACACCGGATTTTATCAGGAGAACATGTATTCAACCATGCGGGTGGAGGATGAGGAATACCAGCTAAAGCCTATGAATTGTCCCTTTCACATCTTAATCTATAAATCCAAGCTCAGAAGTTATAGAGACCTACCCCTTAAACTGGCTGAGTTGGGTGCGTGCTATCGGTATGAGCGATCCGGCGTGTTACAGGGACTATTTCGGGTTAGGGGTTTTACCATGGACGATGCTCATATATTCTGCAAGCCGGAGCAACTGGAGGAGGAGGTCATCAAACTTTTAGATTTCTCAACCTCCATGCTGAAAACCCTGGGCTTTGAGAAATATCAGATATTCTTGTCCACCCAACCGGAGAAATCCATCGGAGAAGAACAAAACTGGGAAAAAGCACAAGATGCTCTGAGAAGGGCTTTGGAAAAGCAAAATCTAAAGTTCGAAGTGGATGAAGGGGGTGGTGCCTTCTATGGTCCCAAAATCGATTTGAAAATCGAAGATGTGATGGGAAGATCACATCAATGCACCACCATACAATTTGATTTCAATATCCCGGAGAGATTTGATCTAACCTTTGTGGATTCAGATGGGAACTTTCATCGACCCATCATGATTCATCGGGCTTTGTTGGGGTCGCTGGAGCGATTCTTTGGAGTGCTAATTGAGCATTACGGGGGGGCATTCCCCTTATGGCTTTCTCCAGTGCAGGTTAGGGTGATGCCCATCACCGACGAGCAAAATTCGTATTCTGCCGAAATAGAAGGTAGGCTAAAAGAAGAAGGCTTTCGGGTGGAGTTGGACGATAGAAACGAAAAGATAAACTATAAAATAAGAGAGGCAGAAAAGGAAAAAATACCGTATATGTTTATTGTGGGCAAAAAGGAGGTTCAGGAAAAAAACGTTTCAGTAAGAAGACACAAAAGAGGAGATTTGGGTCGGTTCGACTTAGATAAGACCATCCAGAAGTTGAAAGAGGAGGTAAAGAATAAAGCTGTAGAACCCATACCTTTCTAGCAAAGATGAGAAAATCTTTAGAGCAAACTCTCAAAACTTGGCACTTTTTCTGGGCCCAAAATCTTTTGAGGATGAAAACTCCTCTCAGCAAAGACAAAGAGAGAAGAAAGGAGGTGAATTCCAATAAGACCTAAGGAGATCAGGGTTAATCGGAGAATTCGTTTTTCCCAGGTCAGGGTTATCGGAGAGGGTGGCGAACAGATAGGAATCATGCCCACCAGAGACGCTATCAAGTTAGCGGCAGAGAAAGGGTATGATCTGGTGGAGGTTTCTCCGCAAGCCAGACCGCCCGTTTGTAAGATAATGGATTATGGAAAATACAAATATGAACTTACTAAAAAAGCAAAAGACGCCAAGAAAAAGCAGCGTTTCTTACAAATGAAGGAGATGCGCTTCAGACCCAAAACCGAGAAGCATGACTACACGTTCAAGATGAGGCATATCCGGGAGTTTCTGACCCAGGGTAACAAGGTGAAGATTCTGGTGGTGTTCAAGGGGCGGGAAAGAGCCCATATGGAGTTCGGGCAAAAGATTTTAGATAAACTGAAAGTTGACCTTTCTGAGGTGGGAGAACCAGGTCCCAGACCCAAAATGGAGGGTCGAATTCTGACCTTGACTTTTATGCCTAAGATGCAGGACAAAAGTTCGACGACATCATGATATCTCAAACATAGTGGCGTAACTTTTGTGGTTTCAACAACTTAATGCAGTAGCTTGATGTATAACATTAAACACCCAAGTAAGATGGAGGGACAGTTAATTGCCTAAGATGAAGACAAACAGAGGCGCCGCCAAAAGATTCAAACGGACAGGTGGGGGAAAGTTCAAAAGAAACAAAGCCTTCAGAGGACATCTTTTAAGCAAGAAGAGCACTAAAAGAAAAAGAAGCTTGAGGAAGGCGGGATTGGTGGATAAAGCTGATAAAAATAAGGTAAGAAGACTACTGGCCAGCTAAGGAGGGTTCTGATGTCCAGAGCAACAAATACAGTCGCTTCACGAGCAAGAAGAAAAAAAATTCTGAAAGCCGCCAAAGGATATTATGGAGGCAGAAGTAAACTCTACCGCACTGCCAAAGAGTCAGTGCAACGAGGATTGGCATACGCCTATGCGCATAGAAGAAGAAGGAAAAGAGATTTTCGTCGACTCTGGATAGTGCGGATCAATGCCGCGGCCAGACTTTCTGGGCTCTCATATAGCCTTTTTATCAATGGTTTGAAAAGGACGGGGGTGGTCTTAGATCGCAAAATTCTGGCAGATATGGCAGTTCGAGACAAAGAGGGCTTCGCCAAATTAGCTGAGCTGGCTTCAAAATCCAAAGCCGGTTAAAAAACAAAGTCAAGAATTCTCGAATAACTTTTCATAGATGCTTGGGGTGGTCCTTGTAGTCCACTTCCGGAGTATTCCAAAATTCCAGTCTCCTGAAAAGAAGTCATTTGGTGCCAGAAACGTAGCGTAGGGACAAGGCTTGTCCCTGTCCTAACCCTAATGAGGACAGCCACAAGGGCTGTCCCTACGACTTAAATTATGTTAAGCGTGACTAAATTTCAACAGTCCCTCAAGCAGGCACAAAAGGAAGCTTTTTTGACGATAGAGCAAACTAACAAGCTTGAGGGATTGGAACAGATAAGAATTAAATATTTAGGAAGGAAGGGGATCATCACCTCCCTTCTGAAAAGCTTAAAAGATTTATCAGAAGAGGAGCGTCCGACTTTAGGCAGACTCTCCAATCAAATCAAAAGTGAGGTGGAGGAGTTTTTGTTAAAGAGGACAAAAGAGCTAAAGGAGCGAGAGGCTGTCCAAAAGAAGGGAAAGGAATTTTTCGATTATACCCTGCCCGGAAGGAAAGGATGGGAGGGGAGATTACATCCCCTCACTCAAGTTAATGAGGAGATAATAAGGATTTTCTATGGAATGGGGTTTGAGGTAGCCAAAGGACCGGATGTGGAGACAGACTATTACAACTTCTCCGCCCTTAACTTTGCCCCCGACCATCCGGCCAGAGACATGCAGGATACCTTCTATATAAAAGGTGATCTCCTTCTCCGCACGCATACCTCCCCGGTTCAGTTGAGAGTGTTTGAGAAAAGAAAACCTCCGGTGAGGATCATCGCTCCGGGAAGATGTTATCGAAATGAAGCCATCAACGCTCGAAGCTTTTGCACCTTTCATCAGGTGGAAGGATTTTATGTGGACACCGATGTCACCTTTGCCGACCTCAAAGGGGTTCTCTCTGCCTTTGTGTGGGAGTTGTTCGGCAAGGATGTGACTTTAAGATTCAGAGCCAGCTTCTTCCCATTCACCGAGCCTTCAGCCGAGGTGGACATCTCCTGTGTGATCTGCGGAGGAAAGGGTTGTAGTGTGTGCAAGCACAGAGGATGGCTGGAGATTTTGGGGGCGGGCATGATAGATCCGGAAGTTTACAAAGCGGTGGGCTATGATCCAGAAATCTATTCAGGCTATGCTTTCGGCATGGGAGTAGAGCGAATTGCCATGTTAAAATATGGGATTGACGATATCCGGCTCTTCTATGAAAATGATATTAGATTTTTGAGGCAATTTTGAAATGAAAATAAGCTTCAGATGGCTCAAAGAATTTGTTGATTTTGACCTCTCAGTTGAAAAGTTAGCTTCCCGACTTACCGATGCCGGTCTGGAGGTAGAGACCATCACACCAATAGGCAAGGATTTGGATAAGGTGGTGGTGGGACAGATAAAGAAGGTGTCCAGACATCCACAGACAGATAAGCTGTCCGTGTGTGAGGTGGCGGTCGGATCGGAGAGCCTTCAGATGGTGTGCGGTGCTCCAAACGTAACCGAAGGTGCCAAAGTCCCAGTGGCTTTAATCGATGCCAAGCTACCCGGAGGAATTCAGATCACCAAAAATACTTTGAAGGGTGTGGATTCTTATGGCATGATCTGCTCAGAGAAGGAACTGGACATTGGGGAGGATGAGGAGGGGATCATGATTCTGGATGCGGATCTTAAGGTGGGAGGGTCGCTCACCTCAGCACTTAATTTGGAGGATTTTATCCTGGACATTGACCTTACCCCCAATCGACCTGATTGTCTTTCCATCAGGGGAGTTGCCAGAGAGGTGGCGGCTTTGTGTAAAAGTCAGCTAAAAGAGAGTGGGGTAAATTTACACGAAATAGCCGAAATGGCTCAAAATCGGGTTCAGGTGGAAATTCAAGATCCCCAAGCCTGTCCCCGGTATGCGGCTCGGGTGATTGAAGATGTCAAGATAACCGAATCCCCCTTCTGGCTGAAAAGAAAACTGCAATCAGCCGGGATGCGTCCCATAAACAATGTGGTGGATATAACCAATTTGGTGATGCTGGAGCTGGGGCATCCACTGCACGCTTTTGATTATAATCTCTTCAAACAAAAGAAGGTGGTTATCAGAAGAGCAGAAGAAAGAGAGAAATTTATCACCTTGGATGATGTCGAACGAACCTTAAATCGGGAAGTCTTGCTTATCACCGACGGGAAAAAGCCTGTGGCTATTGCCGGAATAATGGGAGGTTCGGAAAGCGAGGTGGGTCCGAGCACTCGAACTATTCTTTTGGAAAGCGCCTATTTTGATCCGAAAATTATCCGGAGAGGACGGATATTTTTGGGCATATCCAGCGAATCGTCTCAGAGATTCGAAAGAGGAGCCGATCCCAATGGAGTGGTGAAAGCCATCGATCGTGCGGCTGAGCTTTTAGAGAACTTAGCTTCTGGTAAAGTATTAAAGGGTGTGGTGGATAGCTATCCTTCCCCCATCCATCCGGTTCAAATAACTTTAAGACCGCAGCGGGTTAATAGAATCTTGAGCACCGATCTTCAACCTCGACAGATAAAAAGCATATTGACCGGTCTGGAGCTTTCGGTCAAAGTTGGAAATCCCGCCGAAGGCGGGGAGAAGGGTGATCTGGAGGTGGGGATTCCCACCTTCAGACCTGATCTGACCCGGGAGATCGATTTAGTGGAGGAGATAGCTCGTATCTATGGTTACGATAATATAAAGACCACCTTGAGAGCCGGGGGTGATCTGGTCACAAAGATACACCGGAAGGATGAGGTCTCCCGAAGGATCAAAGAATTCCTGGTGGGAAGAGGATTCTTTGAGGTGATCACCAACAATCTGGTGGACCCTGAGATGCTGACCAAATTGAATCCTGATGTTGCCCAGGTGCGCATAAGAAATCCTTTGAGCCAGGACCTCTCTGTTCTCTCCACCACACTGGCTTACAATCTCCTTTCGGTGGTGAGCCGGAATAAAAACCGGCAGGAGAAAAATTTGAGGATATTTGAACTGGGAAAGGTGTTTTCAGCCAACAGGAATTTACAGGCTCCAAAAGACCAGTTGCCAGAGGAGAGGTTTCATCTGGGCATAGCTATCTCTGGAAACAGAGAACCCCGGCATTGGGGAACTGAAGAGACACAGACAGATCTTTTCGATCTCAAAGGGATACTGAAGGGGTTGTCTGATCATCTTCAACTTTCATTTGAGCTAAATCCCGGCGGAAATGCTTTTTTACGGGCAGAAAGATGTTTCCATGTTCAGATGGGAGACGAAAAGATTGGACTTCTGGGTGAGGCGTCCGAGGAGATTTTGGATGCTTTCGGAATCAAAGACAGTGTCTTCTTAACCGAGCTGGATTTTGAGAGACTTTCCGCCCGGGTGCCTCCAAAAAAGCAGTTTTTTTCTCTACCCAAATTCCCTCCAGTGGATCGGGACGTGGCAGTGGTGGTGGATGAGACGCTACCTTCTGAGGTGATCGGGGATAAAATAAAAGAAGTGGGAGGAAGCATGGTAGAGGAGGTTACTTTATTTGATGTGTATAAAGGTAGACAGGTGCCTGCCGGCAAAAAAAGCTTAGCATACGCTATCTGCTACCGCTTAAAGGAAAAAACATTAACAGAAGAGGAGGTGGATGAAACTCACCGAAAGGTGATCTCGGAGCTGGGAAAAAGCTTTGGTGCCACTCTGAGAAGATAACAGAAAAATATCTTGTATGCTCTGTTTTAGTTCACTGATTTTTCGGGGCAAAATGGTGGAGTTTTATAAACTATCTAAATAATTTGGGAAAAGAAGTTTGGTCATGCAATTGGAGAATTTTGAAAGATTGGAAGAGAAAATCAGGCAGGCGGTGGAGTTGATCGATAAACTGAAGCAGGAAAACCAGGAGGTCTCCTCCTCTTACAGAAAGCTGGAAGATCAGATAAATAATTTTGAAATGAGCACAAAAGGCTTAAACGTGGAAACAGAAAGATTAAGAAGCGAGCTTAACCATAAGGAAAGGAAATTTATCAAAAAGAGGGAGGAGATCAAAAGGCGGCTGGAGAAGATCTTAGAGAAGTTGGTTGCGTTTGAAGCCGAAAGTTAAGAGGTCTTTCGAAAAACCGGAGGAGAGTAATCCGCAGGATTGTCAGAGTTAGGTTAATAGAGGCCTAAAAAAGTCAAGTGGAGTGAGGTTTCGTGGTTCGACTTTGTCCTTCGAATTTCTCAGGATGGTGAGCGAAGCCGAACCACTCAACACCCTGAGCTTGTCGAAGGGTCGAAGGAAGGTGGACACTCCACATTCTCCTCTCGAAATAGTTTTTCACAAAGACTGGGATAAATTCTCTTGACAAAGTGTGGTTGTATTTCGTAATATGTTAGTTGAGGTGTTTTAACAAATGGTTCGACTTGTGGGGAAAGAAAACAAAAGAACTTTTAGAAATCTTCTTTTTAATTAAGAAAGCATTATGGAAGAGAAAAAACAATCGGTTAAAGTTAATATTTTTGGTGAAGATTATCCTATTAAAGGGGAAGCAGACGTTTTTTACATCCAGAAGGTTGCCAAATATGTGGATCAAAAGATGAAGGAGGTGGCAGAGAAATTATCCAACAAGTTGCCCTTAAGGGTGGCAGTTTTGGCGGCCATGAACATAACCGATGAGTTGTTGAAAGAGAGAGAAGACAACGAGAAAAAACTTCTTAATGTAGAGGAAAGATCACAATCCCTTGCCGAACAATTAGAGAGCAGGGTAGGTCAAAAAGATTTCTAAAAACCCCTTTTTGTTTTTGTTCCCCACTTCTTTTAGTTGATTTTGCCTTGAGCAAATATTTAGATGCTTTAGTATTTTTACAAAGGCAAAATCTAAAAAAACAAGTGGGGTTTTTTCATATAGGATCCACAGGATCCGCGGGAAGGAGAAGTAATTATGAACAACTTGATGATTATCCTTATAGCCTCGGTGGGCGTGGCGATTTTAGCTTTCTTTCTGGGATGGTTTATCAGCCGCAGAATAGGGGAGATGAAGTTGGGTAAGGCTGAAGAGCTGTCAAAGAAGATCATCAAGGAGGCGGAGAAAGAGGCGGAGATTAAGAAGAAAGAGGCTATCTTAGAAACCAGGGACGAGTGGTATAAAGCTAAAGTCAATTTCGAAAAAGAGCTTCAGATCAAGAAATCTGAGCTTAGCCGAATGGAAAAAAGGTTTTCAGAAAGGGAGACACACTTAGATCGAAAGGTAGATATTTTAACCAAAAAAGAGAGGGAGATACAGAATCGGGACAAGATCCTGTTCGCCAGGGAGAAGGCGGTTCGGACGAAAAGTGATGAGTTAAGCCGAAAGATTGCCGATCAGAACAAACAACTGGAGAGGATAGCTCAGATGACCGCCGACGAGGCAAAAAAGCTCTTAATGGAGAACTTGGAAAGCCAAGCAAGACAGGAGGCGGCCCAGCTTATAAAGGAGATCAAGGAACAGGCAGAGCAGACCGCAGAGAAGGAGGCGAAAGACATAATCATCTCTGCCATTCAAAGGTGTGCGGCTGATCACACGGTGGAATCAACTGTATCTGTGGTGAATCTTCCCAACGAGGAGATGAAGGGGCGTATCATCGGAAGGGAGGGAAGAAACATTCGTTCCTTCGAGACCGCCACCGGCATCGATGTGATCGTGGATGATACTCCAGAGGCGGTGATACTTTCCGGCTATGACCCGGTAAGAAGAGAAGTTGCCCGAATGGCTTTAGAGAAGCTGATTGTGGATGGAAGAATCCATCCGGCTCGCATAGAGGAGGTGGTGACAAAGGCGGAAAAGGAGATGGAGGTCATCATCCGGGAGACAGGAGAACAAGCTTGTTTCGATGTAGGCATCCATGGGATTCATCCCGAACTGGTGAAGCTTCTGGGCAAGCTCCAGTTCCGAACCAGCTACGGTCAGAACGTTCTCCAGCATAGCCAGGAGGTGGCTTTTCTGTCGGGATTGATGGCGGCGGAGTTGGGTTTGGACGCCAATTTAGCCAAAAGATCCGGTCTTTTACATGATATAGGCAAGGCGGTTGATCGGGAAACTGAGGGAACACATACCCAGGTGGGCTACAATGTAGCCCAGAAATACGGGGAGAATCCGGTGATCTTAAATGCCATCGCCTCTCACCATGAGGACGTCACATCAGAATCTCCCTATTCAGTTCTGGTTCAGGCGGCAGATGCCATCTCTGGAGCCAGACCGGGTGCCAGACGTGAAACCCTGGAGGGATATATCAAAAGGTTGGAGAAATTAGAGGAGCTGGCTGATTCGTTCAAAGGTGTGGCTAAGTCCTATGCCATTCAGGCCGGAAGGGAAATCAGGGTTATTGTGGAGCACGAGCGCATAGGTGACCAGGAAGCGACAGAACTGGCAAACGAGATGGCCAAAAAGATCGAGGCGGAGTTGGAGTACCCAGGCCAAATCAAAGTTACGGTAATACGGGAAACCAGAGCCATTGAATATGCGAAATAGAAAGAGAGACGATCACTCAAAGATCGATTTTTTTACTGAGCTTTCAGAGTGAAAACGGAGCAAGCGTTTGAACATACTTTTTATCGCAGATATAGTGGGAAGACCGGGGAGATGGGCGGTATCCCAGGTTCTGCCCGATTATAAGAAAATAAACCAGATAGACTTCACCATAGCTAATGTAGAAAACGCGGCTGGTGGATTTGGTTTAACCAAAGAGATAGCCAAAAAAATTCACTCCTATGGAGTGGATTGTCTTACCAGTGGCAATCACATCTGGGATCGGAAAGATATATATCCTTACCTAAACGAAGATGAGCGCGTCTTAAGACCTGCCAATTATCCCCCGGATGCTCCGGGAAGAGGAGCGGGAATTTTTGAAACAAAGGAGGGAGATAAAGTTGGGATTTTGAACATCCAGGGGAGGGTCTATATAAAGGAGATCGATTGCCCTTTCAGGGTGGCAGAGGAACAGATCAAAAGACTCAAAGAAGAGACAAAAATCATCGTGGTGGACCTACATGCTGAAGCCACGTCCGAAAAGGTGGCTTTGGGGTGGCATCTGGATGGGAAAGTCTCTGCGGTTTTAGGAAGTCACACGCATGTGCAGACCGCGGATGAGACCATCCTACCACACGGGACTGCCTACATCACTGATGCGGGGATGACTGGAGCGCATGACTCAGTGATAGGCGTAAATAAAGAGGATGCCCTTGCTCGGTTTCGTTTGCAGATTCCACGTCGTTTCACACTGGCCAAAGAGGATATCAAATTTTGTGGGGTGCTGGTCAAAATTGACCTGGCGACCGGCAAAGCCTTAAGCATTGAAAGAATCAAAATTGATGTCCCCAGACCAGAGGAGGAAGAGGAGAAAGACAATAAAGAAAGGATTTAATGACGGATGACGAATAACGGATAAAAGCAATTCGTCATCAATCATTCGTTATCCGTCATAATTTTTAAACAGAAACAGTTATGCCAGCAGAAATAATTGATGGTAAAAAGATTTCCTCAGAGATAAAAGAAGGTTTGAAAGAAAAGATAGAAAATCTTAAAGAAAAAGGACAAGTTCCTGGATTGGCAGCAGTCCTGGTGGGAGATAATCCTGCCTCCCAAGTTTATGTGAATATGAAAGTGAAAGCTTGCGAGAAGGTGGGCATCCTTTCCGAGGTTTACAAATATCCCCAGGAGTTGCCTGAATCTGAGCTTTTGAAAAAAATTGAAGAATTGAATCAGAAAAAGACCATACACGGGATATTAGTCCAGTTTCCCACACCAGAACAGATAAGCGAGGAGAAGGTGATTTCAGCCATAGACCCAAAGAAAGATGTGGATGGATTTCATCCTTTCAATGTGGGAATGATGCTGGCTGGTAAGCCAACTTTTTTGCCCTGCACTCCTCTGGGCATTCAGGAGCTTCTTTTAAGATCAGGAAATGATCCTTCTGGAAAGCATGTGGTGATACTGGGGCGAGGAAGCCTGGTGGGAAGACCTTTGGCTCCCATGCTATATCAAAAAACAAAAGGTGCAAATGCCACCGTGTGTGTCTGTCATACCGCCACAAGAGATTTGCCCAACATCACTCGACAGGCGGATATTTTGATTGCGGCAATGGGTAGGGCAAAATTCGTTACCGCAGACATGGTCAAGCCCGGAGTGGTGGTGATCGACGTGGGAACCAACAGAATAGAGGATGCTTCAACTAAATCCGGATATAGATTGGTGGGAGATGTGGATTTCGATTCAGTTAGTCAGGTTGCCAAAGCTATCACGCCAGTTCCGGGTGGGGTGGGTCCCATGACCATCGCCATGCTTCTTTCTAATACGGTTAAAGCGTGTGAGATGCTGTCGCCGAATCGGTCAACGGACTCGTCCTGCACTTCGTCCTGAGACTCAGTGTCGAAGGAAAGGTTTAGCCTGAAGGATTGAACGGATTAAACGGATTGATATTCAGATGGTGTTGTTGAGCTTTCTGGCTGCCAAATTGAAAGAATATCATTTGTGGCGTAGGTTAGTTCGCAGCCCTGCGCCATAGCTTTTGAATTAAATGATTTTTCCTTTCTAAGTTCGTGGAGTGAACCACCCACTTGCCAAATCTTTCTTGATTCCCAGTTTGAAAAGATATTGTATTGCACTCCTTGTTTGTTAAATAGATTCCTTGACTACGTCTGTAATTCTTTCGCACATTGAGAAGTATACACTCAACCTCACTTTTTAGCTTTCAAAATAAAAAAGGGAGTCCATATACGGACTCCCTTCTTAACTTTTAAGTATAGGCGGTCAGTCGGGTAGTCCCCCTTACGGGGAACAACCCAACCTACAACTTCCATCCGCTTAATCCGTTGACTGATTTTTGTCGGCGGACGGCGGACTGCCGACATCCTACTTCATCATAACCATCTTCTGGGTCGCACTAAAGCTACCGGCAGTCAGCTTGT
>CAYOFL010000001.1:0-78917 GCA_964403165.1 uncultured Ignavibacteria bacterium | reverse complement strand
TAACCATTATTTTGATTCTCACTATCGCTTTGGTTTTTTTGATCCTCGGATGTGCAAAGGATGAGAAGGAGATAAAAATTGGGGCTGTACTAGTTCTTACTGGGCCACACGCCAAGGCGGGCCAGAGTGCGAAACAGGGAATAGAAATGGCGGTTGAGGAAATCAACGGCGACGGAGGGATACGAGGCAGGAAAATCCGGGTCATCTATGAGGATGACGAAGCAGACCCACCCAAAGCGGTGTCCTCTGTACGAAAACTGATTACCGTCAACAAGGTTCCTGTCATAATTGGTCCAATGGGTAGTTCCGCCGTACTGGCTGTGGCACCAATCGCTGAACAGAGCCATGTGGTTCTAGTTTCACCAACGGCATCCAGCCCAGAAATTACGCATGCTGGAGATTATATATTCAGAGTCACCTATTCGGATTCTTTGGAAGGAAGCAAAATGGCCGAGTATTCCTTCAAAGAACTGGGATACAGAAAGATGGCACTTCTTTACATCAATAATGACTTCGGCCAGGGCCTTAAAGAGTTTTTCAAGATGAGATTCACTGAACTCGGTGGTAAAATTGTAATAGAGGAAGCTTACGATGGCAAGGCTACGGATTTTCGGACACATCTTACTAAGGTCAAGAAGTCCGCGCCTGATGCTATATATCTCACAGGTTACAGCGAAATGGGTCAGGTGCTGAAACAAGCGAAAGAGCTTGGGATTCACACGCCTTTCTTAAGCTGCATTATGGCCGAGATATCTGATATTACCAAGGTTGCTGGGGAGTCTGCAGATGGCGTCGTTTATACTCACCCTGCTTATGATCCCGAAGCGGGAGAGCAAATTACTCAAAAATTCGCCCAGAGATTTAGAGAAAAACATGGAGTATTGCCCGATCCGGAAGCAGGATTCTCTTATGATGCTTTGAAAATAGTCGGTCTCGCAATTGAAAGAGGGGGCGTAACCGCTGAAGGAATAAAGAATGCCCTATATAAGATAAAAGGATATGAAGGGGTCACGGGTAAAACAAGCTTTGACGAAAATGGAGACGTTATCAAACCGATAGGGATAAAAAAAGTGGAAGGTGGCAGTTATGTTTGGGTCAGATCAAGCATATGAAACGGGAGGTGTATTATGAGCGTAAATCTTTGTGTTGATGAGAATGACTATTTGTTGGTAAAGCAGGAATTTCCCGGCACCGAACTGTGTCCTGCTAAGCTTGGAGCTAGTGAGAGCCCCGTTGGAAAGATGCATCCCAAAGTAAGGCACTTATTGTCAGAAATGATAGATGGTAACAGAAAAGTAAACCAAAGGATGAAAGAATTAGTTGAAAACATAGATTATCAACCAGCCAAAGAAATCATACAATATGCTGTGAGGCTTCCTAATACAAGGGACAGAGCTAATTGTATGCGATGGAGCTTGCAATGTTTGGAAAAGGATGTGGGACCCACGAATATTTCCCTATCTTCATCAATAGAGTTGATTCATCTTGCTACCCTTCTTGCAGATGAAATCTTCGACGAAACAGAAACGTGCGGGATGGAAGACGGCGGTGAACCGCCGAAGAAAGTGAATTCAACCTGGAAGGAATTCTACAAAGACCAAGCTTTCAGCGCAGCAGAAGTTCTTGTGAGCCTAGCAATCGAGAACGTCACGGAGATATGTAAATCGGGAGACACTTTTGACAAGATATGCCCAATCATCGAGAGGCTATCGAAGACAATTAAGGAAAACTATCTGGGGCAAATCATGGATTTGACTTTGCTACGCCAAGAGAAGGCGTCCACAGTTGAGTACTTCCAAATGATTTCGACTCTAGAAGGTAAACCTCTGCAATTAGCGATAGAAACAGGAGTTTTCTATGCTGGAGGAAGTGAACAGAAAATCAGGACACTAGGAGAATGTGGGTATTTGTTAGGTACCATGTTCAAATTGAGGAATGACATTATTGACATAATAGGCGATAAAAAAGCACTTGGTAAGGAGATAGCGGAGGACATAACGATTAGGACAGAGGGCGGCCAACTAAAACTCATACTTAAAGAAACCAAGAAGACTCTACCCATTATCTATCTTATTGAAAGGATTCCTTCGCAAGGGACTCTGCAGCTACCGAACGGCGCTTCAGTCCAGCACGGCGGTGCAATTGCGGGAGTACGTGATGTAGCGGACGCAAAAAAGGCAATTATCGCATATCTTAAACATGATGCAGTGGCCAAGTGCAAGGAGGAGTTGAAGTCCTTGGGTGCTAGAGTGTTAGCGATGCTGGACACCTTGAAACGCACGCAAGGTCGAACCCAACTAGAAACGTTAACCAAATTTGTTTCAGAGAGGTTCTCACTAAAAGAATGATATTCGACGCTCAGTCAGACAAAAAGAGACAAGAAAAGTCGGACCTGCTCTGTGTTGTGGCGTATAGTGCGCATAAGAGAACTTTGCAGGCAGTAAGGAATGTCTTGGAAAAAGAGGGCATACTCAACTTTCGGCTGTACGAGTATTTTACAGACCCGCCAGTATGTAAGAATGGAAAACCTGAACGAGGGGTTGTTCACGCCCCCTTTTTGAGAAGAATCGCCGAGATAGAATCCGAGACAGTACCGAATATCAGTGAGGTCGTAGCCACTTGTAATCGCGGAGACATTTCGCAAGAACAGAAGTTTAATTTGTTAGTCCCCAAGTCGTCCGGGCATCTGAAAGATTATTTCCGTCGGTCAGTACACACTCGTTTCACTCAGCAAGCGGCTGAGTCGGGACACAAATTGTTCCGGCTCTGGGAAAAAGGAGAAGGGATTCCATCAAAGCCTAAGATCTGCACTCAAAAAGAGTTGAGAGATCGCCCTTCAAAGATAGTAACAAGCACCTCTATTGAAAAGGAAGACAAACCGGCGATTCTGTTGGAGTATCTGTTATGCGATCACATTTACGCCTATGCGAAACTCAAGGAACTAGATTTAGTCGGAGTCCCGATAGCGTCCAGTGAGGTATTCTACGGCTACTTCATTTGTGGCATACCTATTTATGAAGAATGGCAGAAAAAAGATGAGACTCTGAAACAGGTTCGAAACGTGCTCGAAGAAAATGCGAAACAGTACTTCTTGCCCGTGCTTATCTTGTTTGAAAATCACTGGGAAGAAAAGGTGTTAAGTGAAGAATCAGCTGAGACGGAAGGCAACAAAATTGTGCTTGGTGACTATAAAATCCCCATGGTCTTCCTGCACACAAAGAGCTCCAAGACGCCGCTTGAAACAAGATTGCATGATCTTTGGAGGGAAAGGCAGAGCGCGTGGGAAAGCGACCTAGACTGGGTTAAACGTAGTCTGCTATTCAAAAAGTTCCTCGTTGCTTCTGAGAAGATGATCGATATCATGCAAAAGCAAGTAATGCGGCTGAAGCCTAAGAAGGCGGCAGGCGGCGAGAAGCTGCCGACAGTTCTTATAATAGGCGGTGCGGGTTCAGGAAAAGACACAATTGCGAAGATGATCCCTCTGTTCAGCAAGACTTATCGTAGGAAGAGGGTCTATCCGATCAACCTTGCGTCCTTAAAACCTCCCGAAATTGCACCCAGTTTGCTAATGGGTCTAGAGATGGGCATCCCACGCAAAAGGAAGGAAAACGCAAACAAAGAGAAACACCTCTCGGTTTCGTTGGAAGGGATATTTCAGAAGATCGTAGAAATCGAGTTAGAGAAACAGAGAGAGGAAAAAGCGAAAGAAGAAAAGGTAATAAGTCCAGTGATTATCTTAGATGAACTCAATAGTCTGGATATCGATACGCAGGGGAGTTTATTAAATCTTCTTGAAAACGGCGAGCTCATTCCTGTCGGAGGTGCGAAAGCAAAAGATGACAAAGTAAAACTGGGCTGCCTTTTGATAGGGGAAATGAACGAAGACCCGGAACGGCTTACCAAGGAGAGCGTTCTTCGTGGACTAACAAAGGAAGACAAGGGTGGATCCTTTGGTGGGGTAATTGGCGAGATATTGTATGAACATTTCCGCAAAATAAGACGGCTCAGAGAGGATCTGTACTACCGCTTTATCAGAGGAGGGAAGATAGTGTTGCCCCCCCTCGCAGAAAGAAAGGAAGACATCCCTATTCTATTTTACTTATTCTGCAATCATGAACTCGAAAGCGAAAATGAAGACTCCCAAAAGCGTCTTTATATTCCTTTTCAGATACTTGATGCGGTGTCTGAGCTAAACTGGCCAGGCAACGTAAGGCACCTCCAAACATTTGCTCCTATTGTAATGCGATATGTCAACAAAGACAGAGAGATTGTAAAAGTAGACATGTCCCACATCTGCCGTGCCTTGAAAGAAATGGGAATGGAAAGACCTTCTGTATGCAAGCTTTTACAGGATAAGAAAGACGAGGAGTGAAAGAAGATAATATCAAAAACCGTTACCTTATCCTATAACGCCTGACAATATGATCAGTCTAATCTTCCAGCAGAATTCATGATATTACAACTGACAATCAACGGTCTCATCGCTGGCAGCATTTATGCTGTTGTCGCTTTAAGTTTCACTCTCATCTTTCGCACGGTAAAATTCTTTCACTTTGCTCACGGCGTAGTCTATACTGTCGGTGCATATCTTGCCTTTACTTTTTTTATCGTTCTCCACGTCGATCCCATAATCTCTTTTTTTTTATCAATAAGCCTCTGTGCGCTTCTTGGAGTTGCTATTGATAGAAGCGTTTATTATCCGCTCAGAGTCAAGAAAGCTCCTAATCTCATTTTTCTCCTTGCATCTTTTGGTGTTTTCATTTTTCTGCAAAATCTAATCCAGCTTATCTACGGGGCTCAGATTCTTACTTTAAGAACCGGGCCGGTTAGAGAGGGCTACCATATTCTCTCTGCTGTCATCACCCCAATTCAGATCTGGATATTAGTTGTGAGTTGTGGGTTGCTGGCTGTTCTGTGGAGCTTTGTCAAGTACACAAAGTTAGGCAAAGCCATGAGGGCTGTTTCGGATGATCCGATTGCCGCATCAGTTGTGGGAATAAATCCAGATAAGACCATACTTGCTTCGTTTGCTATTGGCTCTGCTTTGGCAGGTGCGGCTGGTATTTTGATTTCTTTGGAGACAAACATTGAACCCACAATGGGTTTTTCAGCCATACTCAAAGGAATTATAGCCTCCATCATTGGAGGTATCGGAAGCATTCCAGGTGCTATGGTCGGCGGCTTCTTTCTGGGCATAGCCGAAAACTTAGGTATCTGGAAAATCCAGGCTGGCTGGAAAGATTCGATAGCTTTCCTTATCCTCATCATTTTCC
The DNA here is from genome assembly GCA_964403165.1 of uncultured Ignavibacteria bacterium. GTDB lineage: Bacteria > Zixibacteria > MSB-5A5 > MSB-5A5 > SM1-73 > SM23-73-3. The sequence goes on along the minus strand of CAYOFL010000001.1, from coordinate 73,644 downwards.
TGTTATTAAGACCGGGCGGAATTTTTGGCGTGAAAACTGAGAAGGAGAAGATCTAAGGATGGAGTATCTTTTACATATACTGATCATCGCCGGAATTTACATCATCCTGTCTTTGAGCCTCAATCTCATAGTCGGGTATACCGGCTTGCCTGCGCTGGGTCATGCGGCTTTCTCCTGCGTGGGTGCATACGCTTCGAGTTTACTTGCGCTGAATCTCGGTTTTTCACCGTGGATAGGTCTTTTAGCTGGTGCCCTGGCTGCCCTTTTGCTCGGAGTCATAATAGGCTTTCCCTCTCTCCGCCTGAAAGGGGACTATTTTGCGTTGGCAACGTTTGGGTTCGGCGTTATTGTTTATTCTATAGCAAAGAACTGGGTGTCGCTAACCAGAGGACCGATGGGGCTTCCCGGAATTCCAAGATTTTCGCTTTTTGGCTTCTCACTTGATCCATTATGGGCATATCTTCTCCTGGTCGTCATTTTCGTTTTGATAACCATCTTCGTCTTGAGAAGAGTGGTTGAGTCACCTTTCGGCAGGGTTTTGAGATCGATCAGGGAGGATGAGATCGCCTCTGAGGCTTTAGGCAAAGATACCGCCAGATATAAGCTGATCGTTTTTATGATAGGAGCATTTTTTGCTGGAATTGCCGGGAGCTTGTATGCTCATTACATCACCTTCATCGACCCATCAAGCTTTACGGTGATGGAGTCAATTACCATCATGTTAATGGTGATCTTCGGCGGGATGGGAAGTATTCAGGGCTCTATTGTAGGAGCTACAGTCCTCGTTGTGTTCCCCGAGCTTCTGAGATTCCTGGGAATGCCAAGCTCCATCGAGGCTCCAACAAGACAGATGATCTATGGTCTTTTGTTGGTTATCTTAATGATAAAACGACCGCAGGGACTATTGGGAAGATATCGTTTCAGATAGAGCTATGAACATACTTGAGACAAAGAATCTTACCAAAGAATTCGATGGCCTTCTGGCTGTAAACAACCTTTCCATCTCACTTGAGAGGGGGAGGATAACCAGCCTTATAGGTCCTAACGGAGCTGGCAAGACAACTGTTTTTAATATCCTGACTGGATTTCTTTCTCCAGATAGAGGGAATGTCTATTTCAACGGAAAGAAAATCGTTGGAGTTGCACCTCACAAGATAGCCAAGATGGGAATTGGTAGAACATTCCAGAATATCAGATTATTCCCTCAGATAACCGTTATGGATAACATGTTGTTGGCGACAAGGTATGAGACGGGAGAGAGGTTGTCGGCTGCATTATTCCAGACACGGTCGATGAAAAAAGAAGAAACTGAAAACACGGAGAAGGCACTGGGCTATCTTGAACTTGTCGGTTTGGTGGACAAAAAAGATTCTTTGGCTGAGAACATGTCCCATGGTCAGAGGAGACTACTCGAGTTTGCAAGAGCTTTAGCTACGGGCGCGGACTTGCTTCTTTTGGATGAACCTACCGCCGGGGTTTTTCCTGAGATGAGGGTAAAGATACTCAATCTTCTCCAGAAACTAAGAGACCAGGGGAAATCAATTCTCTTCATTGAGCACGACATGAGGATTGTGATGGGGATATCGGAGAAAGTGATAGTATTGAACTATGGAGAGAAGATTGCCGAAGGCACACCTGACAAGGTGTCTAAAGATGAGAAGGTAATCGAAGCCTATCTGGGGAGGAAAAAAGTTGCTTCTTGAGGTAAAAGACCTGACAGTATATTATGGCGCTGTTCAGGCATTGAATAATATTTCCCTCACTGTGAATGAAGGTGAGATTGTTGCGATGATTGGGCCCAACGGTGCGGGAAAATCAACAGCTTTGAAGGCGATTTGTGGGTTGCTCAAGGCTTCAGATGGAAGAATAGCGAAGGGAGAGGTGTTTTTCTCAGGAGAGTCGATCAAAAACATCCCCCCGCATGATCTGGTCAGAAAAGGAATCTCGCTTGTGCCTGAGGGAAGAAGGGTTTTCCCCACGATGACGGTTATGGAAAACCTTGAGATGGGCGGTTACACAAATAACAACAGGAAGACAACCGAAGCATCGTTGAATAGAGTTCTTGACCTTTTCCCGGTGCTTGGCTCAAGACGAAAACAAAAAGCTGGCACACTATCGAGCGGCGAACAACAGATTCTGGCAATAGGCAGAGGCTTGATGCTTAAACCCAAATTGCTTTTGTTAGATGAACCTTCTTTGGGTCTATCGCCTAACTATGTAGAGGCCATATTCGAGAAACTGAAAGAGATCAACAAGGACGGTACTACTGTACTCCTGGTTGAGCAAAATGCCAGAATGGCTTTAGAGTATGCGGACAGAGCCTACGTCTTTAGGATCGGCGAGATATTCTTGGAGGATACTGGACAGAATCTCCTCAAAAACGATGAGATTAAGAAGTCATTCTTAGGAGAATGAAGGGCAAAAAGATAAGACTCGGATATAATCTATTAAAGAGAGGGTTCTGCTCTAAAGTGGCTAACGAGAGAATAAGGTTTGAGTTTATTCTAACTGCCTGTTTCAATTTTGTTTCAATTAGGGTTGGGTTATTAGGGGTTTTCATGAGTTACGATGGGCTATTGCAAAACCAACAACTCTTTGTGCGCCTTTGCAATAGCCCATCCGTTAACAACTTGCTGGCAGGTATCCAAAGGGTTCAAGCCCCGTTTCCCGCTTTTTTTGGTTTCCAATATCTTACTTCTCCACCATAGCAATTTGTTTCCGTTTTATTTCTTCTTTGCTAATCAAACTCTAAACTTCATGGCTTCCCGCTTGTGGCTCTTTAAACAGTGAGAATATTTTTCTTAAATTGGATCATAAAAGGATTGTTCGAAGTCTGTAATTTTGAGATGTAGATGAGAAGTCTTCTGCTTTATATTAAAAACAGCTTGATTTTTTTCATTTATGAGTTATAATAAAGCTGTGTTGTGTGTATGAAAACACACGAAATTGGGATCCTTCACTAACCGTAAAGGAGGAAAGAATGAAAAAGTGCGGAAGGGTAGTGGTTTTTTTAGTAGCAGTGCTGATGATGGGCAGTGTGGTAACAAGTGCTGACGACGGAAAAGTCAGTGTAACCATCCCTATCGGAACATACGAGATTAAATCCACCCAACAGGGGCAAGAGATGTCTGTTGAAAGCTTTGGTCGTCTGCTGGTTCCGGGAAAGCCAAATTTACCTTCAAAGATCTTTGCCATAGCAATACCCCCGGGAGCTAAGGTGGCTGAGGTTACCTTTGATACTTATGAGGGTATAATTCTTCCTGGAATCTATGAGATATCCCCTGCGCCTTTACCCCGAGTAATTGGCCAGGAGGATCCACTTCTTTACGAACGAGACCGGCAGATGTATGAGGAGAACTTTAACTCAGTTTACAGAAGCGATGAACCATACCCGGCTTCGGTTGGGGAAGTTGTTCGCACCGCGGGTTTCAGAAAGTATAATTTAGTAGATGTAAGAGTCACACCATTTACCTTTCGTCCCATATCTGGTCAATTAACACATTATCCTGAAGTCACTGTCCACATAAGTTATACTTTTCCAAAAGATTTTTCTTCAGAAGACATAATGATCGATAACCTTTCTGGGAAGGAACGGATCGCAGAGGAAATCATCTTCAATTACCATCAAGCTAAGAATTGGTACCCAAAAGATACAAATATGGGTAAGGGTGTTCATGATTTTGTTATCATTACTCTTGATGCATTGACATCATCGGTAACGCCTTTGGTGAACTGGGAAACCTCCAAAGGCAGAACCGTTGAAGTGGTGACTACCTCCTGGATCAGTTCCAACTACAGTGGCTACGATCTGGCTGAGAAAATGAGAAATTTTCTCAGAGATAAATACCCCTCAGGTGTTTGGGGCATTGAGGACGTTCTGCTGGTTGGTGATTACGATGATGTGCCCATGCGCCGCACATGGCAGGATGTAGGATACGGACAACCAGAGACTGATTTATACTATGCTGAGCTCTCCCTTCCCGATAACGAGTCCTGGGATGCTGATGGGGATCATCGCTGGGGTGAAAACTCTGACCCGATCGATTTTTATTCTGAGGTAAACGTTGGAAGAATTCCATGGAGCCAATCTGCAACTGTTTTAGGCATTTGCCAAAAATCTGTTGCTTATGAACAGAACGATGATCCCACATTTAAGAAAAACATGCTACTTCTCGGAGCTTTCTTCTGGGATAATGATCCCAATCCGCGAACTGATAATGCTGTGCTTATGGAAGCAAAGGTTGATCAGATATGGATGTCTGATTGGACTATGACCCGGATGTATGAGTTGGGTTACTCCACGTATCCTATGGACTACGACTTAAGGCACAGCAATGTGGTCTCGGTTTGGTCAACCGGCAAATTCGCCTTTGTAAACTGGGCTGGTCACGGGTCCCCCACCTCTAGTCACATATACCACTCCACTGGTGAGGCTTTCATCACGTCGAGCGACTGCTCCAACCTCAACGACAACTATCCAGCCATCATCTTCGCTGATGCCTGCAGTAATTCTGATACTGATTATCCTAATATTGGACGGGCCATGCTAAATCAGGGCGGTGTTGGTTTTGTCGGTGCCACAAAAGTTGCATATGGAATGCCCGGTTGGAATAATCCCAACGATGGCTCCTCTCAGTCATTGGACTACTTCTTCACCACCTATGTTACTTCGGGAAATTACACTCAGGGTGAGGCTCTTCAATCGGCTTTGAGATATATGTACACTCACGGATTGTGGAGTATGGTGAAGTATGAGATGTTTGAGTGGGGAGCACTTTGGGGCAACCCTGATCTGGGAATGGTGCCTATCATTTCCAACTATCCTCCATTAACACCGGTTAAACCATCTGGGATAACTGAGGGAGAAACTGGGATTCTGTACGATTTTTCAAGCAGTACCACTGATCCAGAGGAAGATAGCATATCCTATTTCTTTGACTGGGGAGACGAAACTAACAGTAACTGGCTTGGATCATATAAGTCCGGAGACACCTGTTCGGCTTCTAATACTTGGATGAATAGTGGTTCATATTATGTAAAGGTAAAAGCCAAGGACATACATGATCACCAAAGTGCCTGGTCGGATTCGTTGTCCGTATCCATATTTTCTCGCGGTGATTGCAATAGCGATGGAATAATAGATATTGAGGACGTGATTTACTTAATAAACTATATGTACAAAAACGGTCCCGCTCCTAATCCCTTAGAAGCAGGAAATGCTAACTGCGACGGAATAGTTGACATCGGTGATGCAGTTTACCTGATCAATTATCTGTTCAAGGGTGGTCCTGCACCAGGTTGTCCTTAAATAAAGGCATTAAGAAACTTTTGAAAAAAACAGGGGCAGGAAATTATCCTGCCCCTGTTTTTTTGTTTCACCTGCAATATCGTAGTTGCCAATTATGGTTATCAACTAATTATCCTAGCGATTCGGAAAAGAGTAAGAAAAGGAGTGCGCCCCGTCTTTGGCGGGACGCTGCGTTCCGCCTTTGGCGGAACGCACTCCAAAGCGAATTTGTCAAATTAAATAGTTGGTGACCATTATTGGGCGATTTTTGTCCTAAAGTATCTGGAAAATATAACTATCCTCTCCCCTGCTTGATGAGCGGACGCCCAGACGCCCGGACGGGGGCGTATGCCGGGGCGTATGCCCTCCCGTCTGGGAATCGAGCAACTACACCTCCCCCATACTTGAAAAAAGGTGTAAGGACTGAGGTCCTGACACAACACAAAAAACTCCTCACACCTCCAAGGAAACAAAATACAAAACACCATGCCGCTCAATCAACAAAAGCATTCTTTCTTTATTCTTCTTACTGCTTATTGCTTTTTCATAGTCTTTGATATTTCTAATCAATTGATCGCCGATTTTTCGGATTATATCTCCCACCTCCAGACCAGCCTTGTAAGCGATGCCTTCTTTGTCCACACCGATCACGACTACTCCTCTCCGATCAGTTATTCCCAACTGGTAGGCAACGGACGAGCTTATGTTAGCCACGGTAATCCCCAGCTCTGTTTGGGAAGCTTTGCTTGCTTGAGTGGGAAGTATTTCCGGCACTAATCGGGCACGTGTCTTTTCGCCATCCCGCACAAAAGTGATGTCCAAGCCCTGCTTTTCTCTGACCAGATAGACTAAGTCCTCCCAGTCGCTTAAGTTTCTGATCTTTTGATCATCCACCTTTATTATAACGTCCTTCATTTTCAAGCCCGCTTTTTGTGCCGGGCTATCCTCCTCCACGTCGGATACGATCACTCCCTCAGCCTTATCCAAATCCAGGCTCTGTGCCAGTATGGGATTGACCTCTTGCACCCTTAAACCAATCCAGGCAGGGATGATCCTTCCGTGTTTGAGCAGATCGGAAAGTATTGCCTTAGCCCGATTGATGGGTATGGCAAAGCCGATCCCCTCAGATCCCCGGCTGGTGGTAAAGATGAAGGTGTTGATTCCAATCACTTCACCGGAGGCGTTCACCAGAGGTCCACCTGAGTTTCCTAAATTTATGGCGGCATCAGTCTGAATCATCTTTCTGTAGATCTGAACCTGACCTCTTTCTTTTTTTATGTCTCGATTAACTGCACTGATGACTCCCACGGTCACGGTAGGATTGGGATCGTCCAGAAGATAGCCAAAGGGATTACCAATGGCAATGGCCCACTCCCCGATTATCAGATCATCGGAGTTGCCTAAAACCACCGAGGGTAAATTTTCTGCATCAATTTTGATTACCGCCAGATCTGAAACTTCATCTAAGCCCACTACTTTTCCTTCATATTCCTCTCCGGTGGTCAAACTCACCTTTAGCTGGTCTGCCCCTCTTACCACATGGGCGTTGGTCAATATAAATCCTTCCGGATTTATTACGAACCCGGAGCCGATGCTGTAAACTTTCTCTTTATATTCCCGGGGGCGAAAGAACCTTTCCCAAAACTCGTCAAAAAACTCATCCCTAAATGGGGAGAAAAAAGGATGCTCTCTGATCACCCTCACCTGAATCACGCTGATGGACACCACGGCTGGACCCGCCTTTTGTGCGGCATAGACTATGGCGTTCTGCCGGCTATTCGTTATCTCATCTTGCACAGATGCAGAAGTTTGCACCATGGCAGGCGCTGGGGGGAATACATCCTCCTCCACTGATCCTTCAGGTCCTGTCGAAAACGGAGGATGGAAGAGTCCGAAAGCATAGAGTAAAACCAGTATGATTGCTCCAACTATCATACCGAGGATAATGGAAAAAAATGTTACGCCTACCTTTTTAGCGCTGGAGGTTGACATTTTCAAATTCTCTTATACTAATATTAAGAGGTCGGGATGGTTTCCTGTCCAGTCAAAACCTTTTCCCGACCCAAATTGAATGACTCGAATAAATGAAATCAACTCATCTTTATGCTTGCTTAGTTTTCTTTCCTCTCCACGTCTATATATTTCTCCGGATCCTCTTCGAACTTCTGTTTACAATTTTCGTTGCAAAAATAAAAAGTCTGACCATTATACACGCTCTTGGCGGGAGCGCTCTTCTCGTCTATCTCCATCAGGCAAATCGGGTCAATAGCCATCTTTGCCTCCTTGTTTTAAAAGGTTTTGTGCCTTTCTTTGGAGAACTTTCAACCCTCATACCTTAGTTCCCATAATCTCAACCAGTCTTTATATTAGGATATACAAAAAAAGAGGTGAGAAGTTCCAGCGAGTGAGAAATTTTTAAATTGACCGGTGGGGACATCTTCTCATTCCCAAACCATTATGTTCAGTCGTTTTGATTACGACATTTGATCCTCTATCATCGCCTCGGTGGATCACATTTAGCAGGACGTGGGACCCTACTCCCGTAGTAGAGATAAGCCTTCTGAGCTGAGATGAGCTTTCGATCGGTTTTCCGTTAAAGCTGACGATTCTATCACCGGGATTTAATCCTGCTCTAAAGGCAGGGCTTTCTTCCATTACCTTTGTTATCAAAACACCTTCTGAAGTTTTTCCCTTTTCACACTTACGTGACTCTCTTTCACAGAAGATTCCAATCCACCCTCTTTTTACCTTACCATCTTTTTTAAGCACCTCGCTTACTCGCATACAGGTTCTGGCAGGCAAGATGAAGACCACCCCATCTTTCCCTTTGGGTATGCCCTCAGTTAAACCTAAAAGCTCTCCCTTGCGGTTGAATATGGGGGTTCCTCCATGGTAGGGGACCACAGGGCCGTGCCAGATCAAAAGGCTCTCATCATATGCATCCGCCCCCCCTATCCAGGATTTGGTCACCGTGCCCAGACTGACATCCAAGCCCTTGGAATAATTGGTATTTCCTAATGCGATGCCCAGACATCCGTTCTCTATCTTCCCCTCTTCCATAATGCGGATCGGCTCAAGCTCCTTATTTTTCACCTGAATCAAACTGACATTGGTTTCGAAGTCACAAAATATCCCAACGATCTCGTGGTCGTTTATTACCCGTCCATCCTGTAACTTCACGGTGATGTTATCTACGTTGTCTAAGATATTTTCCGTGGCGAGAATATACCCCCCACCCAAAACCACTCCGGAGCCGAACTTCACCTCCCCGGAGCTTTCATTTTTAGCCATCAAGCAGACTACAGAAGGCCCCGCCTTTTCCACAACTTTGGCTAAGTCTTCCTCCAGACCCCGAAGCGAGCTTTCGCTACATCCGCCTAAAAGGATTATCATCCCAGAAAGCCAGAGGAAAACTCCCGCCTTTTTTTTCCTTGACCGCATACTCCCCTAAACTTTATCAAATTTCGAACGATCTTTGACTCCTTCTCCTCACCCAGATCGTTTTTTAAAAGATCCTCATTTGTTGCCTTTTGCTATCTGTCCTCTAAGGTGTAAATGGTCACCCCTTCATCATCTACTGCTGAAAGTAGTTCCCCTTCATAGACCACCAGATTGTTTTTGAAGCCTTTTGCATTTTTGGAAGAGACCAGGCTCGGATAAAGGCTCAAGGTCAAAAGCGCTATTAGGACGAAAGAGAACACATAAGCGGGAACCGGGCCCAAAACAGGAGTCCTGAAAAGGCTGGTGAACCCTTCTATTTTTGTCCAGACTCTGCTCCAGAAAGGAAAAGGTGGAATCTTTCTTTTTAGATTCACCTCGTAGCCCTCCCAGAAATCCTTGGACTCCTCGAAGTTTCTAACGTCTTTTAGTAGATTGATGGATTTCAGATGGAGGGAGAATTCGTAAGAGCAGTGAGGGCAGGATACAAGATGCTTATCCAGTCTCTTCTTTTGGGGCGAATTTAGCTCGGGATAACTGAGGATCAGCTTTTTAGCCTTTCTACACCTCATGTTTTATCCCCATCTTCTTTAATAGTTGAGGATGATACTTTGTCAACTCACTTCTCAGTTTGGATCGTGCTCTATGTAAATACCACCGCACAGTAGCCTGTGGCATGCCGGTTATCTGGGCAACCTCTTTAATGTCTAACCCTTCCAGATCCCGCAGAACAAAAACAGCCTTTTGTCTGGGGTTAAGCGCGTCCATGGAACTGTTGATCGCCCATTTTATTAAATTGCGCTGATAAATTTTCTCTACATCTTGTTTCTTTTCCTTCAGTTCGCCGAAGATATTGTCTAAAAGTTCATGCTTGTGCTTTTTATGTTTTCGGATGAAATCAATGGAAGCATTAATGGTTATTCGATAAAGCCAGGTGGAAAGCTTCTTGCTGGTGTCAAAGTTGACCAGGTTTTGATAGGTCTTGACAAATACTATCTGTGAGATATCTTTGGCGTCCTCATAATCTCCCACCATCTTGAAAGCGATACTAGCCACCTGGGTCTTATACTTATCTACGATCTGTTGAAAAGCGCTTTCATCTCCTTTCTTTGCTCTCTCTATAATCTCCAGAAGATCTTTGTCTTCCGCGCTGGACTCTGATCCCTTGGATTTGTTCTGAGCGCTCTTGGCATCAACATCTTCTTTTTTTTCTTTTATGAATTTTCCGCTATTAAATTTGGCAGAGATCATTTACCCTTCTCGTTTTTTGATACGTTTTCGGCTGAAAGACCGTTTGTTAAGGTAATTTCAAGCTACCTTCGGTTTTCCAAATAAGCCAACATTCCGTTCTTTACGTCGTAGAGCAACCACACTTAAGTCGTATGGTGGTGTATTCGATTCCAAATTTTTCCTTAAGTTGTGATTGGAGTTGGTTTAGTCTTTCCTGGACAGAGTGGGCGCTTAAGTCTTTTATCGTCACATGACAAGAGTGCTAAATCTTTATAAAAAATACTCCATGTGCGTAACTCATGCAGGTCTTCCACTCCCTTCATCTTTCTTAAAACGGACTCCGCTTCATTGAGTTTCAAATTTATTGTGCGACGCCAAAATTTCAGACCTAATGAATACCATCAGCATTAGTTTGGATACTCATAGGTAATTTAATACATTTTTCTTAAAACACAATATCTAAAACGAATTGGTTCTTATTATGACAAGCGAATACATAAGTTGACAGACTGCCTGTCATGTTGAGCATAACGAAACATCCCCTTGTTGGGGCAGGGGTTAAACCCCTGCCCCAACTTTTACCCCTATTTGGGCAGCGGTAGGTTGGGCGGTCCTTTCGGACTGCCCGACATGTAAGATTGTCCCCCCTTGTTTCGTCAAGGACACCCTGTCTGTGACGGGAAAGTTGAGCCTCGAAGGTAACGAGCGAGGCATCCGTTACCAACGGCAGATTTCCCAACAGATGAAACAGATTAAACGGATGTTTATAATCACTCATCAGCTTAATCCAAATAATCAGCTGTGAGAAATTAATCTCTCCCCGTAGATCCAAATAGGCCCATCTCACTTTTGGCCGGGCTTCTCCACCCATGCATTCACAACTGATGAAACAGATTAAACAGATGTTTATAACCACTCATCAGCTTAATCCAAATAATCAGCTGTGAGAAATTAATCTCTCCCCGTAGATCCAAATAGGCCCATCTCACTTTTGGCCGGGCTTCTCCACCCATGCATTCACAACAGATGAAGCAGATTAAACAGATGTTTATAACCACTCATCAGCTTAATCTAATGCAAACGCACTAAATGTTTTTACGTTTTCGTCCGAGCCATGCCGAAGGCTCCTACCTCCCAATTGGAGATGAAAATTCGTTGAAAACCGCAACAGTTGCTGTAGAGTTTTTCCACATGATTCTTCTTGTTTAATGTAAACGACTTAATCAGTTTCGCCACCTACCTCAATTAAACAACGTAGGAATTTTCAACGATTGGGTGCAGAATTCTTTTACGGTTTTGAGCTTTCATAAAATAGTTTTCAGTTATAATTATAATGTATCCCTGAACTTAGAATGTGTAATTGTTTGCCTGATGTTTTTTGGCATCCCCTTTGCTTTATTAGGCGATGCAATGAACCGTTAACCATTAACAAAAAGTCGAGGTGATTAAAATGTCCGTAATCCTTGCTCTGCTTTTCGTGGGGATCGCAATTGGAATAGGCACCTGGCTTGAAAGGAAACATGCGGCGGTTCCCCAAAAGGAAGCCCACAAAGCCAAATTGATCCCATTCATGGAAGGAATCTTTGTCCATCCAGGACATGCCTGGGTGGAGGCGATCAAGCCCAACTTGGTTACTGTTGGAACTGATGAGTTCACCAAATCTGTCTTTGGTTCGGTTGACCGATTCACTCTTCCAGAGCCGGGCACTATCATTCAACAAGGTGGAAAAGTCTGGGGTTTAAGAAGAGGAAAACGGAAACTGGTTCAAACTGCACCCATCAGCGGAAGAGTGGTGGAAATCAATCAAGATCTGGTGCACAATCCCAAGTTCTTACTCCAAAAGGATACCAGAGTGAGCTGGATATTAAAAATCAAGCCCATCAGACTGAAAAGAGAACTGCAAAATCTGCTCCATGGGAATATGCTAACTCGGTGGAATCAAGTTATAAAAGAACAGTTGGTAGCTACCCTGACTTTAGCAGAATTTCCAGTCCTGCAAGAAGGAGGGGAAATCAAACCTAATTTGGGAGACGAATTAACATCTCAACAGTGGGCAAAGATAGCTCAGGAGTTTTTTTAAAGACAGACAAAGGAGCAGTTGCGATAACTTAACAATATCGAAAGGGCCTAAAGATGCATACTCTTCAGGAATTTCTGCTTGCAACCAAAGGTAATGAGTATTTAATAGCTATTGTGTTCATGGTGCTATTCATTTTTTTCTGGAGATTTTTGAGTAATCCTCATTACCGTCCACTGACAGAATTAGCTGTTGAATCCTTCAAAATCAGTAAGGAAATCTTTACTCACCCAACTCATAGTTGGGCAGAGGTACTCCAACCCAATGTGGTGAATGTGGGAATGGATGAGTTCACCTCATCAGTTTTCGGTTCCATTCAAAAGATCGAGCTTCCCAGCCAGGGCGATAAAATTTACCAGGGGAGTAAAGCTTGGAAAATAAAAAGAGGCGAAAGGGAATTAGTTCAAGCCTCCCCCATCAGTGGTAGAGTCGTGGAGGTCAACAAGAAGCTTATGGAAAATCCAAAACTCTTAAATCAGAAAAATCCAAAAGAAAATTGGATTTTAAAGGTTGAACCTACCGGTCTGGCTCGAGAACTAAAGAATCTTTTTTCAGGAGAGACATTGGCTCGTTGGAACCAAGCGGTCAAGGAGCAGTTGGTAGCTGTTTTAGTGCCAGGCGAATATCCAGTTTTACAAGAAGGCGGGGAGATCAAACCCAATTTAGGTGATGAATTAACTCCGCAACAATGGGAACAGGTAACCCAGGAGTTTTTTAATACAGACGTGAGCAAACAAATCTAAATGCCAAACAAAAGGGAGATTCGTATGAATGCTTCGCATATAATGATCAGGAAAACGATATTAGGCACTGTCCTGGTGTTATGCGTTGGCCTTTTTATTCTTTCAAACAAGGCAACTACATACTCCTCAGAAAATGGTCCTGAGACTTGCTCCTTGGGCACCATAGCCAAAATATACGAACCGGTGGAATTCTCTCATGGCATGCACTCCCTTGTAGTTGAGGATTGTGCCACGTGTCACCACCACAGTGAAGCAGGTCAGACTCCATCCTGCAATAAGTGCCACGGGGCTTCAGTGGTTTCCAAGGAATCGGGTATGCCAGGACTCAAGGATGCATATCATCGCCAGTGCATGGGTTGTCATAGGGAGATGGAGATGGGGCCCACCGGCTGCATGGAGTGTCACACCAAGAGAACCAGCCAGACGCCACCGGTTAAGCCTGCATCTAAAGAAGTAGTGGGGAAGAAGAGCTCGAAACATGTGACAGAGACCTATACCATGAGTAGTCTGGAGAAGTTATACCAACCGGTGATATTTTCTCATGCCATGCATGCCGTGATAAGTGATAATTGCGCAACGTGCCATCATCACAGCCCTGCTGGTCAGACTCCCTCATGCAGGGAATGCCATGGTGCCCCGTTTGACCCTAAAAATCTGAACATGCCAGGCCTTAAAGGTGCATACCATCTACAATGTATGGGTTGTCATAAGGAGATTGGTGGCCCTGTGGGTTGCACGGAATGCCATGCCAAGAAGGTAAGCCAAAAGACAGGTGTAAGTAAGAAATAGAATCACGCGCAGTTGGTGCCGGAAGGCTCTGACCGCATTTGTTGTTTTATTCAGTTACACAACAGAGAGAAAGAGACTTTAGGAAAATAACGGTCAAACAAAACTAAGTGGAGGATTACTGATGGGAATAAGCCGAAGAAAATTCTTGAAAGCTGCCGCAGCGGCTGGAGGTGCGGGCTTGGTTGGTAAATCTAAGTTGGCGCACGGGGCCGAACATCTTACCGGTTATCCAGATCGCTTTGGTGTTCTTACCGATCTTACCCGTTGTGTTGGTTGTCGCACGTGCGAAGCTGCCTGCAACCAGGTGAATAACTTGCCGCCACCAGAGGTTCCTTTTGAAGATCAATCTGTCTTCGAAAAGACAAGGAGAACAACCGAGAAGGCCTATACTGTGGTTAATCGTTATCCCAATCCTAAGCCTGAAGGATCGCCGATTTATGTTAAGCACCAATGCAGGCATTGCGACGAGCCGGCCTGCGCTTCTGCCTGCTTGGTAGCAGCTTTCACAAAAACACCGGAAGGGCCAGTCACTTACAACAAGGGTGTATGTGTAGGTTGCCGCTATTGTATGACCGCCTGCCCCTTCTACGTCCCGGCTTACGAGTACCATGACCCGTTTTCCCCGGAGATCAAAAAATGTACTATGTGTTACGATACCAGGATTTCCAAAGGTGGCATTCCGGCATGTGTCGAGGCTTGTCCCATGGAGGCCATGACTTTCGGCAAGCGAAGTGACTTGATCAAAGTTGCCTGGAGGAGGATCCTGGATCATCCGGATAAATATGTCGACCACATCTATGGAGAACATGAAGTGGGAGGAACCTCCTGGCTATATATTTCAGGAGTTCCCTTTGAACAGTTGGGGTTCCCCATGGACATTGGCACCAAGCCCTATCCGGAATTAACCAAAGGGTTCCTTTCCATGGTTCCTGCCGTACTTGTGATTTGGCCTGCCCTCTTAGGAGGCTTTTACATGTTCACCCAGCATCGGGCGCAGACGGATGAGGAGGAAGCGGAATTCCTGGAGAAAAAGGAGAACTAACCATGGCCGAGTATGCGGAAAAAAGAGCTGTTGTCCAGTCTTGGGTACGAGATAGGATATTCCTCGGACTCAGTGTCAAAGAATACCTGAAGGGGCTAATCAAGCCTTTCAACATCGTCGCTGGAATCATTATTCTGATTGGGCTTCCTTTTGTGATAATGCGGTTTACTCAAGGACTCGGCGCTGTGACGCACGCCTCACAAGATCAACCCTGGGGACTCTTTCTTGGGTGGGGGCTTTTCACCGGCGTCCCTCTTGCTGCCACAGGATATATAATGGCATCAGCCGTTTATCTCTTTGGATTGAAAGACTACCACTCGCTTGTTCGACCCGCTGTCCTTACAGGCTTAATAGGTTACCTCTTCGCTGTGGTCTTTCTCCTGTTTGATTTGGGTCGCCCCTGGCGACTGCCTTACCCCATGACTATCTCATTTGGCACAACCTCTGTTCTGTTTCTGGTGGGCTGGCATGTGGCTCTCTATCTTTCAACCCAGTTCGTAGAGTTTTGCCCGACCATCTTTGAGTGGATTGGCTCGGATAGATTCCGCAGATGGGCCCTGAGGGTAACCATTGGAGCCACGATCTTCGGGGTAATTCTGTCGACACTTCACCAGTCTGCACTGGGGGCGTTGTTTCTTCTGGCCCCGGGAAAACTACATCCCCTCTGGTATTCGGAGTTCATACCTTTGTTTTTCTTCGTTTCCAGCATCTTCGCCGGGCTTTCCATGGTGATCGCTGAAAGCACGCTTTCCCGTCGGGCACTCAGAGGCCGGATGGACCCTCATCGCGCTGCGAGCTTTGACAAACTTACCATCGGCTTGGGCAGAGCCGCCTCCCTGGTCCTCTTAACCTACTTTTGCCTGAAGTGGGTCGGGGTTGCCCATGGGAACCACTGGAACCTTTTGAACACATCGTGGGGTCATTGGTTTTTGGTGGAGATTTTTGTTTTCGTCCTTCTCCCTTGTTTCTATTTCGCCTATGGAGTCCAAAAAAGAAATGTAGATCTTATCCGGTTTACAGCCTTTTTTACCATCCTCGGTGTGATCATCAACCGTTTTACCGTTTCAATGATCGCACTCAACTGGAAACTTCCGCACCGTGAATTCTTTCACTGGAAGGAATTGATCTTAGTAATAACTATAATCACCGTCGAGATTTTAATCTACCGGTGGATCGTGAACCGAATGCCCGTCCACCGGGAACACCCGGACTATAGGGGGATGCATTGACAATTCTCCGACTGGAGAAGAACTTTTTACAAAATAAGGCGATTTTATGAAAAAAAGAGTTACAAAAAAGCAAAAAATAGAATCTGCTACCGCGCAAAACCGCTGCATCTGGATGACCGCTGGAGTTATCTCCTTCAAATTATGTCCCCTTAACTATGATTGCGAGCACTGTGATTTTGACGAGGTGATGAGATCCCAGGTCAGGTTGAAAGAGGTAAGGTCCAGAGTCAAAAGGCATAAACCGAAAACTCTGGTGTCATCCGAAAAACTCCCCATAGCAAGCAGTGATTCCAAGAACCCCCCTCTCTTCTTTACCTTCTCGGTAGGTGAGGTGGGCGGAGAATTGTATTTGCACCCCACTCACCTTTGGGTTCGTCGGGTAGAGGAGCAGAAATGGATGCTGGGGATTGACAAACTATTAGCGTATGTCCTGCCGCCTGTGGTGGAGGTGGAGTTATATGGTTCAAATACGAAAGTGCTCCAGAATCAACTATTTGGGAAAGTACATGCCCAGGCAGGAACAGTCCCTTTAACTTCTCCCCTTTCTGGACGTGTGGTACAAACGAATTCCAAATTAGCCCAGTGCCCAGAGCTGATGCAACAGGATCCTTATGGGGAAGGCTGGCTGGCGGAGATAGAGTGGTTCCCAAGTGACTCAGAACTGGGTAAGTTTTATACTGGACTTACAGGGAGAAGATTCTTAGAAGAAGAGGCTCAGCATTTGAAATTTCTTCTCAAACATAGAGGCATTCAAGTCGACCAGATAGGAGAGACCCTCCCTGACGGGGGAGCGCATATCAAATACCTTCATCAAGTCTTGCCCGGCCCGGTTTGCCTGAGATTGGCAGTCGAACTGATGGCATCTGGAAAACAGGCTTGGTAAATTTAGCTTACCACCGGAGCAGGTAAAGCAAGTAAGATTCAGAGAAAGCCTCCTTTTATGTTGCCGGAACCCATCCCCACTTCAAGTTTGATTCCCAAAAAATAAAAAAATACTTTTGGTTTAGCCGGAAGATAAGTATATTATTTAAGGTGGACAAGATCAACTGAGGAGATCATTCCGGGTGTAACAAATTTACCTGAAGAGTAAAATATGCCTTTAGGATTAAAGTTTTTCATTGCACTGTTCTTGGTGATGTTTGTGGGCCTGGCTACCTTTACTTATATAAACGTTAAGAGCGAGGCCAATGACCTTCTGGAGCAGGTTGAATTAGCCGCCCTCCGGACTACCGATCTGATCAAAGAATCCATTCATTACAGCATGCTGATAAACCGTAAGGAGGACATTCATCAAATATTCGAAAACTTCCGCCAGATGCCGGGGTTTGAGGTTACTCGGATTTACGACAAAAACGGTGAAGTCATTTTCACCACTCGTCCTGAGGAAGCATCAACCAAAGTTACCATTAATTCCGAGGCTTGTCAGGTATGTCACCGCTATCCGGAACCGCTTAAAGCTCTGGCCACCAAAGAGCGCCACAGGATCATAACTGCTCCAGATGGTCATCGGATCTTGGCTTTGATCAATCCCATAGAAAACGAGCCAGCCTGTTACGGCTCCGGCTGTCATTTACACCCGGATGAGAAATTCATCCTGGGAGTGTTGGACGTGCAGATGTCTTTGGCCACCGTAGATGCGGACATTGCCCGTAGCCGCCGTCAGACCATCTTGGTATCTGTTATCTTGGTGATCAGCGTTCTTTTTGTGACAGGGTTTTTGATCTGGACTTTGATTCGTGCGCCCGTTCGCAAGCTGACTGAGGGCACAAGGGCTATTGCACAGGGAAACCTAGATTATACCATTCCTCTTCACCGAAAAGATGAAATCGGGGAACTGGCGAATTCTTTCAACATCATGACCACCGAATTAAAAAAGGCACGTGAAGAGTTGGGACGTATTCAGGCTCACTTGGTCCAGATGGAGAAGATGGTTTCTTTGGGAAAACTTTGTGCTAGCGTGGCACACGAGCTGAATAACCCTCTGGGCGGAATATTGACCTACGCCCGGCTCACGCAAAAGAAACTGGCTTCACCGAATTTGACTCCTGAACGGCTCTCCTCCATCCAGGAGGACCTCTCTATAGTAGCTGACGAGACCAGCCGCTGTGGAAATATAGTGAAAAACCTCCTGCTTTTCTCCAAAAAGCAGATAGGAGAGTTTGTTGTAGTCGATTTGCACCAGATCTTAGACCGTTGTATGCAGTTGGTGGAACATCACTTGAAATTGAACAATATAGAGTTGGTCAAAGCTTATCAGGGGGAGAGGGCAGAAGTTATCTGCGACAAAGACCAGATCCAACAGGCATTCTTGGCAATTTTAGATAACGCCACAGCGGCCATGCCCCACGGTGGCAGCTTAAGTATAATAACCAATTCCAATTTGCGTAAAAAGAAAGTGAAAATTCAGATTCAAGATACCGGCCCAGGCATCGCTCCCGCGGATCTTCCGCATATTTTCGAACCTTTCTATACCACCAAGAAGGAAGGCAAGGGAGTAGGTTTGGGTTTATCGGTGTGCTATGGTATTATAGAGAGACACAATGGAAAAATCGAGGTTACCTCAGTGCTGGGACAAGGCTCCACTTTCATTATTGAACTTCCCCTGCATTCCATTGAGAATGAAAAAAACAGGCTCTCCTTTGAAAAATCTCAAATTTCGAAAAAGGAGCAAAATAAGAGGTGAGTGTGATGAATTTCAGCAAAAATGATAAATCAGTAAGCATTTTAGTTGTGGACGATGAGCTCAGCGTGCGTGATTCGCTGACCAAATGGTTTATCGAAGATGGTTACAAAGCAGACGCTGCTGTCGATGCCAACGAGGCTTTAAAAAAACTCAAGCCCGGAATTTGGGATATTATCTTTCTGGACATAAAATTGCCGGGCATGGACGGAATGGAGTTACAGCAGAGGATTAAAGAAATCGATCCAGATGCCACCATTATCATGATCACGGCTTATGCCTCCGTGGATACGGCAGTTAAATCCCTCAAGGAGGGAGCGTATGACTATGTTACCAAGCCAGTGGACCCGGATTACCTTTCTCATCTGGTTGCCAACGCCATCAAACAAAGACGATTGCTTTCGGAAAATATCCAGCTCAAAGAAAGAATTCAGGAGCTTTATGAAATAGACCAGATCGTCGGGGAGAGTCCAGCCATGTCGAAAGTTTTTGACCTGATCAAAACCGTGGCTCCCACAGATACCAGCGTAATGATTAAGGGAGAAAGCGGAACTGGTAAGGAGCTTATCGCCCGGGCCATTCATTCCAATAGCCCCAGGCGATTTTTCCCTATTATTACCATCAACTGTGGGGGGTTAACAGAAGGTTTGACGGAAAGTGAGTTTTTTGGACACGAAAAGGGAGCTTTTACCGGAGCCTTATATCGGCGCAAGGGAAAATTTGAGATGGCTAATGGAGGCACCATCTTTTTGGATGAAGTGGGAAACATCGACGCTAAAGCTCAGACCGACCTTTTGCGAGTAATTGAAACCAAACAATTCACTCGAGTGGGTGGGGATGAAATCATCCAGGTGGATTTCCGCCTGATATGTGCCACCAATCGTGATCTGGAGCTGGCTGTCAAAGAGGAAAAATTCAGGGAGGATCTGTATTACAGGCTGAACGTCTTTTCCATCTCTATCCCTCCTTTGAGGGAAAGACGCACCGATATACCGCTCTTGTGCAATTATTACCTTAAGAAACTGGCAAATAGCACGAACAAACCCGTAACCCGTATCTCTCCCGATGCAATGGAAAAATTAAAGCAATATGATTGGCCGGGGAACGTGCGAGAGCTGAGGAATGCCATCGAAAGAGCTGTGGTTGTAGCAAAAGGGTCTTCCATTACTGTGGACGATCTTCCCATTCCTTCATCTTCAAAAGCCCTTCCTGATGATCAGAGCTTAGAAGCGGTGGAAAGGGCTCAGATAAAGAATGTTCTGGAGCAGATGGGATGGAACATAACTCGCTCAGCCGAAATGTTAGGGATTGATAGAGCTACTCTGTATCATAAGATTAAAAAATATGGTTTACGAAAATAGACGTGAAGCTTTATATAACGCCACTCCGTTTCGCAGACAACGACCTATTGGAAGATCTTTCTTCCGTTCTCGCCAAGGTCTTTAAAATACCGGTCTCTCTCCTGCAAGAGCCCTTTTCCTTAAAGGAAGGATATGATCTGGTTCGAAATCAATTCAACTCCACCTGGATTTTGTCTCAGCTTCTGAAAAAGGTTTCAGAAGAAAATTGCAAAGTCTTAGGGGTTACCAACGTGGACCTATACGTCCCGGTTCTAACCTTTGTTTTTGGCGAGGCTCAGTTAGAAGGAAAAGCGGCGGTAGTCTCTTCCTATCGTCTGCGAGACGAGCTTTATGGACTACCCAAAAATCGAAAGCGGCTGAAAGAACGGCTGGAAAAGGAAGCTATTCACGAGTTGGCACATACTTTTGGTTTGATTCACTGCCGTGAACCAGAGTGCGTGATGCATGCATACACTTACGCTGAAGAGATT
Organism: uncultured Ignavibacteria bacterium; assembly: GCA_964403165.1. Taxonomy (GTDB): domain Bacteria; phylum Zixibacteria; class MSB-5A5; order MSB-5A5; family SM1-73; genus SM23-73-3. The sequence continues at coordinate 53,298 of CAYOFL010000001.1, read as the reverse complement.
GATTTCAAGTCGAAAAATTTCTGCAAGGCTTGCTCTGTCCTGCTGGAAGAGAAGAAAAGACAAGCTCTATTATAGGGTTTGGGGCATTTTTTAACCGATTATATCCCTGCTTAAGGTGGGTCCACCCCTGAAACCATACAAAAAAGACCCCCCCTTTACTCTCTCGAATTCCCCTGATTGCATTGTGCCGGAGGTCGGAATCGAACCGACACGACCCGAGGGTCGCGGGATTTTGAGTCCCGTGCGTCTACCAATTTCACCACTCCGGCAACTATTTTGAATTATACAGCACGTGAAAATAAAAGTCAAGAAAAAATAACCCCCAACCAAGGATCGATCGCTAAACCATTTGAAGACACTCGAGTTTGGTAGGTAAAGTTATCGTCAAACGATTGGGGGAGCTAAAACTATCTTCAAGCTTATCTTGTGGAAATAATTCAGATTTGCTAAAAATTGCCTGCTCCAAAGTGGTTTATGGTTGGAGCTTTTTTGCAGGAGTAAAATATTGATTTCTGATCAATGAGGATCCATAATGCAAACTATATCCGAATGCTACGAGTAACCACGAAACTGGAGATAAACTCTTTAAGGATTAGGTTGATCTCTTCCGCATCCTGATATCTCTCCTCCGGTTTTTTCGCCATAGCCCTGGATGTGATTTGATCGAACACCAATGGAGTTTTTTCGTTTACAGTTGAGGAGGGAGGAGGATGGTGATTCAAAACACGATACATAAGCGAACTGACGTTTTCCCCTTGAAAAGGTCTCCGTCCGGTGAGAAACTCGTAGATTACCACCCCTAACGAAAAGATATCCGACCTTTTGTCTGCTGGCTCTCCCTCTAACTGCTCCGGGGAGATGTAATGTGGAGTCCCCAATATTACCTCACTTAGGGTCAGTGACCCTGCCCCCAGTTCGGCAATTCCGAAGCCCATCACCTTTACGTGAAAATCTTCTAAAAGCATGATGTTGGCTGGTTTAATATCCCTATGTACGATCCCATGATGATGAGCATAGTTCAACGCCTCACATGTTTGCATAATGATTTTGGCAACGATCCTATAGTTTAGCGCTCCCTTCTTGTTGATGAATTCTTCCAGGGTATAGCCTGACAGATATTCCATAGCTATATAGTGTACACTCCCTTCCTCGCCCACATCGTAGATGGTCACTATGTTTGGATGAGAAAGTTTGCCCGCCGCTTTGGCTTCTCGAATCATTCTCTCCTTAAGCGCAGAGATTTTAACCGGAGAAAGGGTAGAAACCATTTTCATGGTCTTCAGAGCCACCGGCCTATCCAGCACCGTATCCACTCCCTTATATACCGTCCCTCCTCCACTCTTTCCTAAAAGCTGGATGATCTTATAGCGACCAAACTGGGAAAGAGTAGGAGATTCTCTTTCGAATTTTTTCAACATTTTTTAAGGATAACTTTTAGGTTGCCAGCGCGCAACCAAAGGTTTGTCTATTCAGGACGAACCCTTAGCACTAAGCCTAAGGGTTTGGTCAACCCAAATAACTCACACCCCGAAAAACTGATACCCCATGCATCAATCAGTGCAAAGAGTAAGTTTTCTGAAAATAATTCCTCGGCAATACAAAACTTTTTCTTAAACCTAAAAAGAGTTTTCTTGGCTTCCAACTATCTTCCCACAGCCAGCCGATCAATAAGGAATTGGGGTAACCCCCTCTTTTTCATCTTTGCCTGTGTCTTTTTGAAATTGTAAGGAAGTCTTTTTAAAACAGCTAAATTCTCTTTGGTATCGCAGATCATATAACACGCCTGGTTGGACCCGTCACGTGGTTGCCCCACCGCACCAATATTTATGAGATATTTGAATCCCTTTTCTATTTCCGTTCGGCTCTCCTGGTGTAAAAAACAGTGCTTTTCATCATATTTTTTGATTATAACTGGATGATGTGAATGACCGATTATACAGATCTGTTTGTTAAAAAAGTTGAAGTTCTCTTCAGCATCGTCTAAATCGAAAATATAATTCCACTCCTGTGGCTCCTTGGGGGTGGAATGAACTAAATAGGACTGATCGAATCTGTGGTCCATAGCGAAACGGGATAGGATTTTTAGGCTTTTCTCAGTCAACACACTTTTGGTCCACTCCATGGCTTCTTGCGCATACTTGTTGAACAAATTGGTCTCTATCAAGCCCAAGGCGGCATAATCATGATTCCCCATTAACTTCACGTCCGCTATCCGGTTGATTATGGAGGTGCATTCGTTCGGATCAGGTCCATATCCCACCGCATCTCCCAGAAAGAATACTCGGTCCAGTTTTTCCTTCTGGAAATCTGCCACCACCACCTTTAAAGCTTCCAAATTGGAATGGACGTCTGAGAAGAATCCATATCTCATTTGCTGTTTCCCTGGATGTGACTAAATACAGGCCTGTCTACTTCAATCAGGTCATCATTCTTGCTGATCATTTTCTTTTGAGTAACCACCCTTCCGATTACGTTGTCCTTGTACTTGACCTCAATTTCAGGCATCATGATCCCTTCGCTCACGTTTTCAGTCTAAAAGAATAACCTCTTTGAGGATTCTTGTCAACCTCTTTTGTCAGGTCGGCTCACTTTCTAAATAACATATGGTGGAGGGGGATTCAAAGTAGTTTGCATCCTCGCCCCGCTTTTGTTATATTGTCGTCATGAAAATTGGAAACTTGATTTTGTCCGGAAAGGTGATCTTGGCTCCCTTAGCCGGAGTCGCCGATACTCCCTTTCGACTTATAGCCAAACGGTTTGGTGCGGCTTTAGTTTACACTGAGATGATCTCGGCTGAGGGGCTTTTGAGGGGTAATACCGGCACGTTGAGGCTTCTTTATTTTAAACCGGAAGAAAGACCGATCGGCATTCAAATCTTTGGCTCCGACCCGGAGAGGATGTCCTCAGCTTGTCGTCTGGCCAATAAACTTAAGCCGGATCTGATTGATTTGAACTTTGGCTGTCCGGTGAAAAAGGTGGTCAAAAAAAACGAGGGGGCGGCTGTGCTTAAAGATCTGGGACTTCTGGAAAAAATAGTCTCAGCGGTCACCAGTTCTACAAAGATGCCGGTAACCATCAAGACCAGGAGCGGCTGGGATCAGAGTAATCTGGTGGCAATCCAGGTAGCAAAGATCGCCCAAGACTGTGGAGCAAAAGCCATCACCGTTCATCCCCGCACTCAAAAGGATGGATTCTCCAAGAAAGCGAATTGGGATATCATCGCTTGCGTGAAAAAAGAGGTGAATATACCGGTGATCGCATCTGGGGATGTCCTCTCTCCGCAGGATGCAAAAAAAGTGCTTGATCGCACAGGTTGTGATGCGGTGATGATCGGGAGGGGCTCTTTGGGAAATCCATGGATCTTCTCCCGCACCAATCACTTCCTGAAATGTGGAGAACTTCTGCCAGAACCATCACTTGAAGAAAAAATCAAGGTCTGTCTTGAGCATGCAGAGCTTGCAGTTAAGGAAAAAGGGGAATATGTGGGATCAAGAAGCATGAGAAAACATTTGATCTGGTATACCAAGCGTATGCCCAACTCAAAAGAGCTCAGATCAAAGCTTTCTGTTCTACAAACGTTGGATGAGGTAAAACAGGCTTTTCATAAATATCTTCGCCAGCTTAAAAAAGAATACCAAACCCTCTGAATTGGTGAAAACTGAGCAAACCCTCAAGCTCTCTTTCTAAACTCACTTTTGCACTTGGGGAATCAAAGAGAACCTTTTTCCCACCATATCCGGTGGAGTTTTGTCTTGAGACCACACCTAACTTAAGTTAGGTGCTGGCGCTTTTTTGTTTGACTTTTGAGATGAAAGGTGATATTATTGAATCAACGGAATTGCAGTAATTTAATTTTTTCTGTAGAAGAATTGACCTTTACTTAAAATATGGAACTGGATTTTATCCTCTCGTCAGTCAAAAAGAATCTGGCACTGTTCGATGAGAGACTTAAGGAGAATCTGAATTCTGATTCAGCTCTGATCTCTCAGGTAGCTGGTCATCTGGTGAATCGCAAGGGTAAAAGGCTCAGACCGGCAATGGTATTTCTTTCGTATAGTGCATGTTTAAACTCTGAGGTTAACTCTGCCTCTGATTTACAGGTGATGAACGTAGCTTTGGCAATTGAGTTCATACATACCGCCACTCTCCTGCACGATGACGTAGTAGACCAATCCAAGGTAAGAAGGGGGCAGGTTTCGGTAAATCATAAATGGAACAATTTAGTCTCGGTGTTGATGGGCGATTTCCTTCTGGCAAAGTCGCTAAGATTAATAGTGGAGACCAAATCATCCCCTCTTCTCTCCACCATTTCCAAGGCAACAGAGAATTTGAGCATCGGGGAAATGAATGAGGTACAGGAGAGTCACAACTTCGATCTGAATGAGGAAGCTTATCTGCAAATCATTTCTGCAAAAACTGCCTCGCTGTTCACCGCCTCCTGTGAATCTGGAGCTGTAGCGGCTGGAGCAGAAAAGAAAGTGCAGGAAAAATTAAAGAAGTATGGACAAAACCTGGGAATGGCTTTTCAGATAACAGACGATCTCCTAGACTGGGTGGGTGAGACCGAAAAGACGGGCAAAGGTCTGGGAAATGATTTAAGGGAAGGAAAGATCACCCTCCCACTGATACACACCTTAAGAGAAAGTGACCAACCCTCCAGAAGAAAACTTCTAAAGCTTCTGAAAAACGACTTCAATCAAGAAGATTTTGATAAGATACTCTCTCTGATAAAAGGCAATGGCGGGATGGAATATGCCCAAAAGAAAGCCAGCGCCTTTGGGGAGAAGGCATTAAGCTTCCTTCTTGAGCTAAAAGATTCAAAATACAAAAAAGCTTTGCAGGATCTGGTCAGCTTTGTGATCCAAAGAGAAAAATAAAGGTCTTTTTTTTCATTACTTTGCCAGAACAAAGAACCCAAATTCCATTCACCCTCCCTATATCCTCAGCCAGTGTCATCTTACAATGATTCTGGGTGTGCTTTCTGTTTCATTTTAAAAACGTCGGGGTCAACAGTTACGTATGTTTGTATAAGTCCTCTGAAAGGAGAAAAACCGTTTGCTTAAAATCAGTGAATTACTTCTAAATCTCCAAGAGAGAAATCTGGAACTGGTGATCGGCCTTTTCATCCTGGCTTGTCTTTTCGCCATTCTCACTTACCGCCACACCTTTCCTCCTTTAGGTAAAAGAAAAAAGACTCTGCTTCTGGGCTTGAGGATCATCGCTTTGTTTTCTCTTTTTCTGGTCCTCTCCGAGCCGATTTTAACCATCGCCAGAAGGGTTTCCCAAAAACCGGTGATCGCTTTGCTTTTGGACGTCTCCAGAAGCATGAGCCTCAAAGGGGCTGACATCAAAAGAATAGAGGAACTGCAGAATTTGTTGAAAAACGACATCTTTGAGAAGATCTCATCTGAGGCAGAATTAAAAACATTCGGCTTTGCTGACTCCCTTGTTCGGGTGGACATAAAGGGGAAATTTCCTGACTCTTTGGGCACCGCCACTTCCATAGGAGAGGGCATTAAATTGGTGGAGAAAAAATTGAAGGAGGAAAATCTTGTCGGTATCGTGATCTTAAGTGATGGCGCAAATAATCTGGGTGAGGATCCGGTGCTGGTGGCAAGATCGGAGGATATCCCTATTTATACCTGCGGCGTGGGCGAGTACATCCCACCCCGGGATGTATCCATAGAAAGGATCCTCTATACAGATATCGGCTATGTTGGAGATCAGATTCCCATTCGGGTAGACATTTCGCAAACAGGCTTTGATCGTATCAAAATCCCAGTTTCGATAAAGGAAAAGAAAAAAACCTTAACCCAGCAGAACTTAAGCCCGGGCAAATCCGGAGCAACCCAGACCGTCAATCTTACCATCACTCCGGAAGAACCCGGACTGCATCAGTATCGACTCACGATTCCTGTTTTAGAAGGGGAGTCGGTTAAGGAAAATAACCAGCGCTCATTTACCATCAAGGTCCTAAAAAGCAAGATCAAGATACTTTTAATCACCGGAAGCTTAAACTGGGAATACACTTTTTTGAAAAGGGCTTTAGAACGGGACAGAAATATCAAGCTTGAAACTTTAATTTATGGGAAAAAAAGGCAACCTCTGGTGGGCAGATTTCCACAAGGGGAAAAACAACTAAGTTCATTTGATATTTTAATTTTTGTTGATCCCTCCAGATTCATCCTGAAGGACCATAAAAAGCAAATCGAAGATTTTGTCTTCAGCCAAGGAGGTTCGGCTTCCTTCTTACTGGGCAAGGTATTCCTGGATTCCCATGGCTTTATGGAGATATCATCTCTTCTGCCTTTCGACCTTGCAGGAAGAAGCATCACCTTTTCTTCCCCCAGGCTCAATCTGAAGTTGACAGAAGAAGGTAAGCTACACCCTATTACCCGCCTGGTGGAAAATCTGGATGAGAATATAAAGATATGGTCTGATCTCCCTCCATTTTTAGGAGTTTGTGCGCTCGGTTCGGTAACCAAAGATGCCACCAACCTGGCCGGTTTTAAAAATCCTTTGAATCGTGATACCTTCTCTCCCGGGATAGTAGTTAGAAATTATGGAAAAGGAAAGGTGATGGCAATTACCGTAACACCCTTCTGGAGATGGGATTTTCTTTTGTGGGGGATCGGAAAGGATAACCAAATCTATCAAACATTCTGGAACAACTCAGTCCGTTGGCTGGTGGTCAGAGAGGATATGGATTTGATAAATCTGTTCACCGATAAAAAGATTTACAAGGGTGGAGAGAGAATAACTTTCAAAGCCAAAATCTTTGATCAAAATTATCAAAGAATCGAAGACGCCTCGGTGGTGGTAAACATCGAAGGAGAGGCTCTGCCAGATTCGGAGGTGGTCAATTTGAGCTTAGACGAGTCGGGTCGCTATACCGCCACATTGGGAGCACTCCCACCCGGAAAATACTCTTTTGTAGGAAACGCCTTCAGGGACGGGGAAAAAATGGGCGCAAAAAAAGGTGAATTCTTAGTGGAGGAATACAGCGTGGAGGACTCCGATCTGAAAACAAATTTCGATCTTCTGAAGAGGATAGCTGAGGTGTCCGGAGGAAGATATTACGAAAAGGACCAGATTGAAAACCTGGTGGGTGATCTTAAGCTGGTAGAAAAAGAAGAGCAGAAGAAAAAGGAGATTCAACTGTGGAATCATCCTCTGCTTTTAGTTATCTTTATCCTTTGCCTGTCCATCGAATGGGCTATAAGAAAAAGATCACAGCTTTTGTAGAAAACGAATCTGGGCTGGGAAGCAGAAATTGAATTTTAAACCAACAAATGACATCCCCTCTTGAGAGAGTCATGTTACAATAATAAGTGTCTCCTTTCTCTTTTACTCCCTCCCGGCAAAGATTTTAAAGATGACGCAACAGCTTCCGATTTACAAATATATAGATTTCAAAAACACGGTGTAGTTTAGAAATGACCGTGGATGGTTTTGGATGAGCATAAAAAAATTTTTTAGCTAAAAAATTAATATAAATCTGTCATATGGATTTTTTTGTTGAAAAATGATTTTCCTTAACTTAAATTATGCTCCGAGACAAGGATTGTCTCTAACCCTTAATGAGGAGGAGAAAAAACATGCCGACAATCAAGAGTATTAAAAGCGTGTTTGATCTGGTTGTTCATAATCTTAGTTTGTTCAAATGTTATCTGAAGATGTTATTTGTCTCCTCAAAACGAGGTATGTCTGATCTATCAAAACAGGTTCCCGGTTGTTATCTGGAAAAAGGTTGGGTAATCGCCAATCATATATTAGTATCTTTTCACGTGGCATTTATCTCCAGTGTCTTATCCCTGCCTTCGGAAATTATAGGTAAAGGCGGGACATTAAAATTCATATTCTTCTCACCAGAGACCTTGATCTCGGCTTTGTTTTTATGGTTTGTCGGACATACAGGTATTGCTATCCATGAGATGGGTCATTACCTGAAGGCAGTAAAACTAGATGCTTTGAGTGTAAAATTACTTCCTAAGGCTAAGGCAAATATAGCCAAATCCCCATTCAAGAGAATCTTCTGGTATTTAAAGATGTTTTGCCTTATCCCCTATGGTAAGTTTCCCGGGGTTTTCAAGAAAGGCCTTACCTATTATCCAGATGCACCATTTAACCTGGCAGTGTCCGCTGCCGGTCCCGCCGCAAGTAGGAAGTTAAGCACCATATTCCTGCCCTTAGCTGTTATCTTGCTGGTCTTAGGATTATCAGCCGACCTACCACTGGCAGTTTATATTGGTCGTCTCTTTTTAGGCCTGGGTGCAGTAAGTGGACTGGACTTCCTGATAGCTGACCCGGGTAAATACAAACAATTTAAGGAGAGAGAGAGCACAGCCAAGCAACGCGGAAAAGAGATACAGGAAAAGGCCAAACCATCAGCCTGGATAGAACGGGTAGCCTCCGTTAAGGAACGTATGCAGAAAACAAGAATGCAAACGGTCGTGCGTGAAGAGGGAGTAGAAATTTGGGCACCCTGGCAACATCGTAACTCCGGTATGGGTGGCCGCCACACTGAAAAGGAATACCCCGAGAGCAACATCTCCATGCAAGAGACCATGTTCGTAATCCTCTCAGCCAAAAATTACGAAGACGCCCAAGAGATGACCCTAAAACTACAGACCCGTCTAAAAGAAATTATCGAAAATGCGGAGGGATGTCGGGTTATGGGTATAGGATTGGAAGGGGGATTGGCTCCTTATGTTACCAAAGAGACAAAAGATATAGTCCCTGAGCAAAGACTCTGGAGAATGGCAAAGCAAGCCATCATCGATTGCGGGTTCGTCCCGGGGGAGGATGTAGCTTTAGCTCTGGATCCTGCAACCAGTGAATTACAGAACGCTTACAGAGAGGAATTCGGACAACCCGATGCCGTAGGCATGTATCTATTCTGGAGGGACAAGGAAAAGGTGGTTATGTCCAGAGATCAGGTCTTCGAACTTTACAGAAAGACCATTGAAGAAGATGATGTGCCCATCGTAACCATAGAGGATGGCTTTGCTGAAGACGATGATGCGGGCTGGGCTTTAATCATGAAAGAATTAGGCGATAAGTTATTTATCATTGGCGACGATTCAGTTACCACCAAAGATTCTTCGATTGAATATGCCGCCGATAATAACCTGAATGATACCTTTTTATGCAAGGCCAATCAGATCGGAACCCTGTCTGAGACACTCATTGCCATTCTGGTTGCCTTAGGGAAGAACTTAGATATTTTAGTCTCTCATCGCTCCAAATCTCCCAACGATGACATGGAGGCTCAGATTGCCCTGGCTGCTTCTACCATGGGCATTAAGGCAGGCGGAGGTGCAAATACAGAGCGGCTATTTAAATATGGTGCAATCATGAAGATTATGGCCGAGGCAGTAAAACAGACCCAATCTAAGGCACAAGACACAAGCGAAGAAGATAAGTTATTGGAGCTGGATGCAGAGAATCTGGTTAATCGTCTGGTTATCACTAATGTCTCTGCCTGGGAAGAGGCAACTAATGCCGGGATACCTACGGTAGGTGTAAGGGTATCCTTTGGGATCAAAGGAAGCAAGCGTTTTAGGGATTTCTTCAACTTTACCGGGTCTACACCCTTGGGAACCTCAGCCGGCACTGATGAGGCAATACACTTGGTGGATAGCGTCATCGACAGAAGCCAGATAACCAAAGATGAACACCTATCCTTATTTAAAAAGATGCCGGATGAAAGTTATCGTTTTAACAAAGAGGTCACCAAAGATGAGATTGATAAATATCAGGATCCCTCTTTAAGCGAGCTTTTTCGGCGCTCTAAGCGTTATTACGGCAAGGGTTGCCTTAATGCTGTGGACCATGTAAACGAGATATTAGCCAATGCCTTTGAAGGCCAGAGAATAACTGATCTCATCAGCTTAGTTAACGTAGACAGACGACTCCTTACCTTAGAAAGGCAACTTGCTCAAGAGCGTGGGCATCTAAAACCAGACTCAACCATAAAAGAGCAGATTAATGTTATGCAGAGAAAAGGCAACCTGGGTATGAATGCTATATTGTCTCAGTCCCTGGCTTTAGCCAGACTTATTGCCCATATACAGGGAAAGGAGCTATGGGAGATTTTGCGCCAGGACCTTACAGAGACGATGGCCAAGACCATTGCTGTCAACGGAGGCACAGAGATATTACCAGAAGATATGGTTAAAAAACTTACTCTCAAAGATGATCAACCTCTCTGGGAGACATTACAAAAACAGCTTTCTTTTGAGGAGTTAAAACTGGGCCTTAGGGCAGTTAATAGCCATAAGCCAAAAGATGCCAAACTCTATGAGCTCTTAAGAGAACAGTTGCCCGTATATAAGGTTGATAAAGACATGGAGGTCAAGCATAACGAAGCCTACTTGGCAAAAGACGTCAGCCAGTCCTAAAGGGCATGGTTGACCTACATAATCTACTATTGCCGACGTGGTGGTGGCGACCAATGCCGGGCAGATAAAGACCGGCTCCGCCTCACGAACAGACAGAATCTGCAAGTACAACCGCCTGTTGCGCATAGAAGAGGAATTGAAAGAGAGGGCGAAGTTTTTGGGAAAGAAGGTTTTTTACAACATAAAGAATTTGTAGGTCATGCATCCCCCGATTCATCGGGGGTGCTTGACAAAATAATGTCAACCAGTCCTAAAGGACATGGTTGACCTACATTATGACAAACATTCGAAGATACTACATTCCGGAAGCCGTTTATTTCATCACCTGCGTGACTTATAGAAGAAAGAATCTTTTTACATTGTCAGAAAATATATCTTTATTCTGGGAAATCGCAAAAAATCTGAAGAAAATCCATCCCTATAAACTTTATGCTCATGTTCTGATTCCTAATCATTTTCATTTTTTGATTTTGCCTTTAAAAGAAAACGTATCTGTAGTTATGCAGTCACTCAAAGATAATTTCTCCCGCCAATATAAAAAGCTGAATGGAATCAAAACTAATATTCGAGTGTGGCAATATCGCTTTTGGGATCATATCATTAGAAATGAAGATGACTTCAAGAGACATTTTGATTATATTCACTATAATCCGGTCAAGCATAGAATTGTTGATCGACCGGAGGATTTTAAACAATCCAGTTATCTGCATTGGCTGAAAAAAGAAATCTATCAAGTCGGTTGGGGCCATACGGAATTGAAAGATTTGGAAGAAATGAACTTGGAGTAAAAAAATGTAAAAAAAACGTAGGTCAAGCATGGCGTCCAACGGATCCGTAGGAAAGCCTGCTTGACAGATTGTTTTTAAAATTCGTCAACCAGTCCTAAAGGACATGGTTGACCTACAAAGTATTCGCAAATGCCCAGAAGAAGAAAGAAAAAAAGTTCACCACAGAGCAGTTTCTTCAAAAAGGTAAAAGAAAGAAGCGTCCAGAAGACAAGAATGGTCAAAAGGATTTTGCTCCTTTTGGCTTTCGCCTTCTTAGTCTATCGTTTTTTTACCGGACCCTATGGATTTGTTCAGATTCACTCTTTGTGGAAAGAGAAAAAGAGCTTGGAAAAAGAATCTAAAATGCTTGACGCGGAAATCGTAGACTTAGAAATTGAGAAAAAAAGGCTCACCGATGATGAGTTCTATTTGGAAAAACAAGCCAGAGAGAGACTGGGTATGATAAAAGAGGGGGAAAAAGTGTATCGTATCATCTACCAGGAAAAATCCACTCCAGACGAAGAAAAGAAATCTGCTCAACCTCCTCCACCTGATTCCCTATCCCCATGAGTATCACCAAGACCGAAGCCATCGTTTTGAAAAGCATAAAATTTGGCGACACCTCAAAAATCGCCACCCTGTATACCAAGGACTGCGGGAAGATCAAAGTCATTGCCAAAGGAATCAGAAAGCCCAAAAGCAGATTGGCCGGGGCTTTACAAACTCTTTCCCACATTCAGATCGTCTTCTACAAAAAACGAACTTCTGAGATCTATCTTTTGTCCCAAAGCGAAACAATAAAAACGTATCAGTCACTTTATAAAGATTTGAATCGATATGTCTTTGCTTCAGCCACTTTGGAGCTTTTGGATCGGTTGATCACCGGTGAGGAATCAAATCCCCAACTTTTTGAATTGATGAAAGCTAACTTATCTTTCATGGAAAGCTGTTCTGAGGAATCTCTTGAAAAATCATTTTGCTCCTATGCTCTAAAATTAGCCCATCTTCTGGGATACAAGCCAAAGTTTGATAGGTGCGTAATTTGCAATAAACATGTTGGGGGGAAATTTGTATTGTTCAGCCCGGAGAAGGGAGGAATCATCTGTAAAAGTTGCACCAGAGCAGATCAGGCATATCTTAGATTATCAAATGCTTCTGTGACCTCGGCGCTTAAACTTCAATCCATAAAGACCGAAGATTTAAATACGTATAACATTCCAAAGGAACACTTAAAGGAGATTTTATGTGTTATCCTTAATCTTTTGGATTATCATACTGGAAGAGGTAAAGATTTGAGGTCATTGGAATTTTTAAAAACTGAGTGAAGCTTCAGACAAATGTAGTCTCGGAAACACAAGAAAAGATTAAATTTCGTCGGGTATACCAGGCAGGAAAAACTCGAGCTATCAAGGAGAAGATGTGGCAAAAAAGAAAGAATCCGATCTAATGGACAAGCTGGTCTCCCTGTGCAAAAGGAGAGGTTTCATCTTTCAATCCTCAGAAATCTACGGTGGGATCAACAGCTGTTGGGATTATGGTCCCATGGGTGTTGAGATGAAGAAAAATATCAAGGACTACTGGTGGAGATGCATGACCCAGTACCGCAACGACATCGAGGGGGTGGATGCTTCCATCTTGATGCACCCCAAAGTGTGGGAAACTTCAGGACATGTGGAGGGCTTCACCGATCCCATGGTCGACTGCAAGAAGTGTAAGCAAAGGTTTAGAGCTGATGATTTGGAGAGTTCCGTCTGTCCTGCCTGCGGCGGTGAGCTTACCGAGCCGCGCATGTTCAATTTGATGTTTAAGACTCACATGGGACCGGTGGAGGATGCAGCATCCGTGGTCTATTTGAGACCGGAAACTGCTCAGGGAATCTATGTAAATTTTCTGAATGTGATGGGACCTGCCCGGCAGAAAGTTCCCTTCGGCATCGCTCAGATAGGTAAAGCTTTCAGGAATGAGATATCACCGGGTAACTTTATCTTCCGCTCCCGTGAATTTGAGCAGATGGAGATGCAGTATTTCATCAACCCCAAAGAGGATGAAAAATGGATCGATTACTGGAAAGAAGAAAGGATGAAGTGGTATCTTGACATCGGTATCAGAAAGGAGAATCTGAAGCTTCACCAGCACGAGAAAAAGGAGTTAGCTCATTACGCCAAGACAGCATGGGATATAGAATACAATTTCCCCTTTGGCTGGAAGGAGATTGAGGGGATACATAACCGCACCGATTATGACCTGTCCCGTCACAGCCAAGCCACAGGTAAAGACCTTTCCTATTTCGATGACCAGACCAAGGAGAGATTCATCCCCTATATCATAGAGACTTCTGCCGGGGTTGACCGGAGTCTGCTGGTCTGTTTGGTGGATGCATACCATGAGGAGGAGGTCAAAGGTGAAAAGAGGGTGGTCTTGCGGCTGGATCCTAAGATTGCCCCCTTCAAAGCGTCCGTTCTACCCCTGGTGAATCGGGACAACATGCCGGAGATCGCCCAAAAGATTGCCCAGATGCTCCGACCTCATTTTACCGTGTTTTACGATGATAGAGGAGCGGTGGGAAGACGCTATCGTCGTCAGGACGAAGCTGGTACACCCTACGGTATCACCGTGGATTCTCAAACCCTGCAGGACGAAACCGTCACTTTAAGGGAAAGAGATTCCATGGAACAGACCAGGCATAAAATCGATGATTTGGTCACGGTTCTGAATAAGAAAATTTGGGGGAATGAGTCTTGATCCGTTGTAACGGGTTACCTCTAATCCGTTGTTTCGGAGTACCCCTACCCCGAAACATAAGAGGTGCGGGATAAGGGCTTGCCCTGAGGGCGAAAGTCGAAGGGTACCCCGCACCAACAGTCAAAAAGAATTTATCTGTTGTTTCGGGGTGCCCTTCAGGGTGAATCCCTTCAGGGTGAACCCTCACCCCGAAACATTGAAGGTGCGGGGTAAGGGCTTGTCCTGATGGCGCAAGCCGAAGGATACCCCGCACCAACGTGGTGTGATTCCGTTGTTTCGGGGTGCCCTCCCAGACGGGTCTCCGTCACCCCGAAACATAAAAAAAGTTTGAAAATGCCAAAGTGGAAGAATATTTCATTAGAAGGCTACGACTATTTCATTACCACCAAGATAAAAGATTATGTTGTAGTTTTTGAAACCAAGCCTTACTTCGATATTATTATTGAAAACCTAAATTTTTATCGAAAGAAATTTGGCTTTAAACTTTGGGGATATGTAATCATGCCAGAGCATATTCACCTAATGATCTATTTAGGTGATAAGAATGATTTGTCAAAGATCATGGAGGAGTTCAAAAGGTATACTTCTAAGAAAATTTTGAAGCAATTGAAGAAAGAGAAGAAGTCCAATTTAATCAAATTATTTACCGTTCTAAATCCAAAGAAAGAAAAACACATGGTTTGGGAAGAGGGTTTCAGAGGCTTGGGAATCCATTCAGAGGGAGTGTTCAATATCAAAATGAACTATATTCATAACAATCCAGTTAAGAGGGGATTGGTTAAGAACCCAGAAGATTACATTTATTCCAGCTACAGAAATTATTATTGCGATGACAGTTCCATTATAAAATTAGATCCTATTTTTTAGAAATGGTGCAGGGTAAGGGTACCCTGCACCAACAGTAGACACGGTTGTTTCGGGGTACCCCTACCCCGAAACATAAGAGGTGCGGGATAAGGGCTTGCCCTGAGGGCGCAAGCCGAAGGGTACCCCGCACCAACAGTCAAAAAGAATTTATCTGTTGTTTCGGGGTGCCCTTCAGGGTGAATCCCTTCAGGGTGAACCCTCACCCCGAAACATTGAAGGTGCGGGGTAATGGCTTGCCCTGAGGGCGAAAGTCGAAGGGTACCCCGCACCAACCGGGCAGAATTATGAAGATGTTCACCATGGAAAATTGGGGTCATATAAATAGACCTTCTTTTTTTCTGCTTTAGCCTCCTTTAATCGACCAGTTTTCTGATAAATAGTTGCCAGGTAATCGTGCGGCATAACCGACCAGTCGTCAACCTGAATCGCCCTCTTCAGGTATTTTTCAGCAAGGGAATAATTCCCCAAATTGATATAGCACGCTCCAATCACTTCATATATTAAAGCAAAATCCTTGGGACACATCATAGTTGCCCTTTTTAGTTTCTCAATTGCCTCTTTATGTCTTTTTCTTTTTATATGCAAATGCACGCCCTCACAAAATAAGTCCACAAATCGTGTGTCCTTAAAAATCTCATTCTCCTTAGAATATGGTCCTTTCCTTCTGAAGATGGAGATAAATCCCGTCTTGCTGAGAAAGATGGGAACTACGAAATAATTTTGCCGAAATTCAGAATTCAAAAGCAAAGCTCTTTCCGCCGGAGCACTGGGCTTTAACCCGGTTGAGAAAAGAATAAAATCAGGATCACAAGAAAGAACATACTGAGTATTATACTTTCTCTCCTTCCAGGTAATCGCTATCCCCTCAATTTGTTCCGGATGCTGGGAGATGTATTTATCTGTCAGTCCTAACATATCGATAACTTTTACCTCAGTCCCCAGATAATAGGATACTGAACCGATGGTGGTGAGTGCAATGGAGGTATCATCATAATGTCTTCTCAAATATTCAGCTATAAATTGCATCTTTTCCACAAGATTTTTCTCTGCGGCTCTGGTCTGACGAATCCATTTGTGGGGGAGCAGAAAAAGAAAGACCGGAATTGAAACTAACAGAAATATGAGAACCACCCTCCCTCTCAAATTGCTTTTTAACTTAGCATACAATCTTCTCAAACAGATAATAAAAAGTAGATATAATGGTGGTAAAATGGGCAAGAAGAATCGATGGACTTTCAGCACATCCCCTCCAATTATGATAACATATAGAGTGTAAAGATAGACAAGCAAAATCAATAGTCGGCCTCGCCAGTCCAAACTCTTGTAGAAAAAGATGGGCACCAGATAAAGAACTCCCCAGAGAGCATAGTGTCTCAAAAACAGCCAAAAATATTCTAATCCGCTCTTCACATACTCAAAAGATAAACCAGTCTTTGCATAAAACGGATTGGGCAGAATATCTCCGTAATAAAACACTTTAAAAATCACAAAAGGCAGAAGAAGCAAAACGAATCCAGCCAAACATGAGAAAGACTTACGTAAAGGATCATTTCTAATTACCAATTTGTGCAAAAGAAGAATCCCAAAAATCAATCCACCTTCAGGGCGGATGAGAACAGACAGCGCACAAGACACCACCCATAATCGCGGATAAGTCAAATACAAGTAAACAGAAACTAAAACCATCATTACAAAGAAAGTGGTCTCCAGTCCGCTTATGCTCCAGTAGGCGAAGGCACTACTTGCGGTCAATAGAACGGAAGGGAAAAGAGCCAACAGCCAATCTTTTTTTGGCAAAAATAGCTGTGAGATCTGTTGAAGAAGAATCAAGGTCACACACCCTGAGGCAATCCCCAGTATTTTGGAAACCAAGATTATATCCAAGCCAAGCTGGGCGAAAATGGATAAGAGGATTATCCAAAGAAAATTGGTGTATCCCTCCACCCTCTCACCGGAATTGAAAACCAGACCGTTACCCTGAGTGAAATTCTCTACATAACGGTAGGAGATGAAAGCGTCGTCCTGAGTGAAATTTAAGCTGAGGCAGTGAATCACGAAAATGAGTATGATAACTAAAAGAATGAGTTTGCTTCGCATCGATTCTCTCCCAGAGGTACATCTATTAGCTATAAAGGCTTTTTTATTCTGTTATCTGAAGTGAAATTTATTAAGAATATGTGAATCCGTCAAGCAGATAAAGGGTGATATGTAAAAAAGGAGCTTCGGAAAAACAAATAAAAAACTCTCTCGTAGTAGTTGCCTGATTCATCAGGCAATAAAAAGCTCGATCACCCCGCCGTTGGCGGGGGATTTTCAATAAATCGAGCAACTACAAACGGGGATTTCAAACGTCAACCACGTTCATTTTCTGGATGGCTTTCTGGTAAATGTCAACGTATTTTTTCGCTGATGCTTCCCAGGAAAAGTCTTGCCTCATCCCATTTTCTATCAGCTTGCCCCAGGCGTTTCCATCTTTATACACTCTCAGCGCCAACTTGATTGTATCCAAAAGTTCGACAGCATCATAATTTTTGAACATGAAGCCGGTTCCCCGCCCGGTTTGGGGATCATAATTTTCTATGGTATCTGCCAATCCCCCGGTCTTTCGAACTATGGGAACGGTTCCATACTTCAGACTGTATAGTTGATTCAAGCCACAAGGCTCGTATCTGGAGGGCATGAGAAACATATCGCTTCCCGCCTCAATCAGATGAGCCAGCGAATTGTCAAAAAGAAGATTGACTGAAATTTTGTCGGGATATTTTAAACTCATCTCTTTAAACCATCGGTGATATTTCTCGTCTCCAGTTCCTAAAATCACCATTTGTAAATCCAATGAAAGAAGCTCATCTGAAATCTGGGCTAAAAGATCAAATCCCTTCTGATCTGCCAGCCTGGAGATGATTCCTACAAGTGGAACATCTTTGGTGGATGGGGGTAAGTTGCACAACTTAAGCAAAAGCTCTTTGTTTTTCCTTTTGCCAGAAAGATCCTCCATGCTGTAGTTATAGGAGATCAGTTTATCTTTTTCCGGAGACCAGACCTCGTAATCGATGCCGTTGATGATGCCATAAAGATCTCTGTTTCTGCTTCTCAAAACGCCTTCCAACCCATGACCGAACTCAGAGCTGGACTGTATCTCTACCGCGTAGGTCTCGGAAACCGTGTTGATCACGTCGGCATAACAGATCCCTGCCTTCATAAAATTCACGTTTCCCCAGAATTCAAATGGGCTGGTAGGATAAAACAAGTCTTTGGACATTCCAATCTTGTCAAATGTACTTTTGGGGAAATTGCCCTGATAGGCTAAGTTATGAATGGAGAAGACTGCTTTTGTATGCTTGAAGAATGGATCCCCCGCATATCGGGTTTTTAAATATGCTAAAATCAAGGCAGACTGCCAGTCATTGGCATGAATGATGTCAGGTTGCCACTTTATGGCTTTTAGAATCTCTAAGGTTCCTCTGGCAAACAGAATAAATCTTTCGTCATTGTCCTCATAATCGAAACCGGTTAATCGATTCTTGTAAAGTTCATCCCGATCATAATACTTATCGTTCACAATAAAAAGATATTCTAACGCAGGAGAAGTTGGATTATAGCTTCTCAGTGCGATCTTAACACTTCTATCTCCTACCGGAATTAGGGGAATATCTGTTCTCACCTCCGATAACTTGAATTTTTTTTCATCCACCATTCTGTATTTAGGTAAGATTACCTTGACCTGGTGACCTAACTTCGCCAGGGCTTGGGGCAAAGCCCCGCATACATCAGCCAGACCTCCGGTCTTGGCAAAAGGAACCACCTCTGGAGAGACAACCAAGATTTTTAACCTTTTGGACTTCAAGTTTCCCCCTTAGATTAAATTTTTAGATTTCTATTTCTTTCAAATATGCGGCCGCATCCTCCGGGGTGGTGGGATTTATGTAAAAGCCAGTTCCCCATTCAAAACCCGCCACTCTAGTTAATTTGGGCATGATCTCAATATGCCAGTGATATTCTTCGGTGTAATCGTTACCCACGGGACTGGTGTGCAGAACATAGTTATATGGCGGATTATTCAACGCCTTAGCCAGTCTCTGGAGAGTTTCCAAAAGTATGGAAGCCAACTCTGGAATACTTTCTTTTTTGATGTCTTCAAAAGCGGGTAAGTGTTTTTTCGGCAAAATCCAGGTTTCAAAAGGAAATCTGGGGGCGAAAGGTTCCAGCGAGATGAAGGAGTCGTTTTGAATCACCACACGCTCATCATCAGAGATCTCTTGTTTTATGATGTCACAAAAAATACACCTCTCCTTGTAGCCATAATATTTGCTGGCACCCTCCATCTCCTCTATCACCCTTTTGGGGACAATTGGAGTGGCGATAAGCTGACTATGACTGTGTTCCAAAGATGCGCCGGCGGTTTCTCCTTGATTCTTGAAAATTAATATGTATCGGAAGCGAGGGTCCTTTTTCAGATCCAGGGTTCTTTCCCGATAAGCCCAGATGACATCCTGCATCTGCGTGAGGTTAAGATCTACTAAGTCCTTATCATGTTCCGGCGTCTCTATTATTACCTCATGTGCTCCTACACCGTTCATCTTATCGAAGATTCCCACTCCTTCTCGATTCAGATTCCCCTCAATTCGCAAAGCTGGATATTTGTTTGAAATGACCCTCAAGGTCCAGCCCGGCTTGTTAGGCTTTGATGAATCCGAACGAAGAACCAAAATCTCCGGTGGGGTGGCGGACTCATTGCCCTGGCAAAACGGACAAAGTTTGCTTTCCCTTCTTCTTTTGGGAGCACCGGAAAAGTCTGATGGTCTTTTTCCTCTTTCTGTGGATATGATCACCCATCTGCCGATTACAGGGTCTTTTCTAAGTTCTGGCACTCTTCCCTCCTGAAATAAGCACAGCGTGAAGAGCTTTATCCTTCTTCAATCAAAAAGGATATATTCCTCTCCTCATTATGTCAACAAAAATATCTGAAGAAGTTTCCCATCTTTTCACTCTTGCCCCGCAGGCTAAAGGGACTGTTGAAAAAGTGCCTTACATGCTTTAATCGGGAAGAAGAAGTAATCGTAGGGACAGCCCTTGTGGCTGTCCTCCTTAGAGTTAGGACAGGGACAAGCCCTGTTCCTACGTAAAAACTTCTCGACAAAATGGCTTTTTCAACACGCCCTAAAGCCTGCGGCTACCCCCTCCCTCCTCTATATAGAGGGTCACTTTTTTTTGAAACCATCCTCTCAAATTTCACTTTCTGATATTTCAAAAGTTGAATCGAACCTTTTTGATCTGCACAGACTTGGACGCTTCCATTCTTATCGTTTTGGGGACGAGACGAAAGAACAAACTTCGGTAATGCTTAGCCAAGTGGCAGGTTAGCTAACTCTTCTTCTCTCTTTTTCGGTCAGTTGGGATATCTTCTTGAATAAATTAACCTCATCAGTCATCAATTCTGAATTTCTTCTTTTCATCACTATCCTGGCGGTCTGGATTGCCTTTTCTATATTGTATTCTTCTTGTTTTTCCGCACTTCCCCAGATGAAAGCAGGGATGTACTTCTGATGGATCATTCCTCCTCCAAATAAATTAGAAGCAAAGCCTATGGAGATCCCGGTATTGAGCAAGGTTCCAATCCCCGTTTTGACGTGATCGCCTATGAATGCGCCCACCTTTGTCAGTCCAGAGTCAACCAGATTACCGTTAACCATCGCCTTGACTGGGCTGTAGTTATTTTTCAGATCGCTGTTAGTGGTCAAAGCACCCAGATTTACCCATTCACCCACATAAGAATGTCCCAGAAATCCTTCATGGTATTTATTGGAATATCCCAAAAAGATCGACCCCTCCACCTCTCCACCGATTCTACAGACCGGTCCAATGCTTGTCCCCCCTTCGATCTTGCCACCCACCAGGATGGAATCTTCACCAATATAGCATGGTCCCATCACCCGGGTATGAGGCTGGATGCTTACTCTATCCCCGATAAATATAGAACCATTCCGAGCATCCAACACCACCTGTCCATCTATTTGCGAGCCTTTTCCGATATACACTTTTTCCACGTCATAAATCAACGCGTCGTCGTCCACCTGACTATGTTTGAACATGTTCTTGAAATCCAAACTTGGTTTAATTCTCTTAAAATCAGCCTCGATCTTTAAGCTATTTTCGGATACAATATCCCACAGATAATTGACTATGCTAACTTCCACTTTTAAGGAATCAATTTTAGATTTTAGTAATTCAATCTGATCTTTAACATACAAGGACTGAAACGAACTTTTCCGAGTTTTGAAAGCCTCTCCCCTGCCAGCCCACCCCACCATATCATCGTCCTGGAAGAAAAACCTCTCCTCACCAGAGAAATTCACCTTCTCGGAAAAACCCGGGGAGGGGAGAATTCTTCCATTGATTAACAAAATCTGGTCTTGGTCTTTTATTACAAACTCATTAACCTTTTGTCCGATTTTGATCGTCAATATCTTTTCCAGATAATCCAGACACAAAAAAATCACCTCAGCATCAGGAAAAAACGAGCTAAATTTATCCTTTATTTTGGTCATCCCGCAGAGAAGCTCATAAACCGGACGATTATAGGTTAGAGGAAGGAACTGATCATATTTATCATCTTCGAATATGAAAAGCTTTTTTGCCATCTTCAACCTCCTTATCCAATAAGGGGCCTCAATAGTCTTTGTCGGAAGCAACTTCAGGAGTTGTAACCGTAGTTGCCCAATTTATTGGGCTGGATAAATCGAGTAATTACACTCTGTCCTCTGCTTCCCAGCATAATAAACCATTCCATTATTGCCTCGCACCTTTGCCATTTTTCGTTAAATAAATATATTGATATTATAAAACTCCACCTTTAAAGTCGGCAATAAAGCGCCTAAAAATTTTGAGTTCACATCGCTCTCAATCGAGCTATCCTCTCCTCCACTGGTGGGTGGGTGGAAAAAAGGGTGTTAAGCTTTCCTCTATGCTCCAGAAGAGGATTGACAATGTAAAGATGAGCGGTGGCTTTATTTGCCGTCTCTAAAGGCTCGGTATCTTTGGAGATTTTCTCCAAAGCGGAAGCCAAACCTTCTGGATATCTGGTTAAAAGTGCACCATTCGCATCTGCTAAATATTCTCTCTGTCTGGATATGGCAAGTCTAATCAACTGGGCTACAATGGGCGCCAGGATCGCCAGAACCAGAGCAATAAGTATGATTATTCCACCACCGGCTTTGCTTTTTCTTCTTCCTCGATAGAAAAAGCTCCTTCTCATCCAATCGGAAAGAAGTGCCACTGTCCCCACCATAATCACCACGAATGTGGCATATCTTATATCATAGTTTTTAATGTGTGACATCTCGTGGGCGATTACCCCTTCCAGCTCCAGACGGTTCAGCTTTTCTAAAAGCCCGGTGGTAACGGCAATGGAGGAATTCTCTGGTTTCCTTCCAGTAGCAAAAGCGTTGGGTGCCGAATCTTCGATGATATAAGTCTTGGGAGTTGGTGTTCCCGCTGCGATAGCCAATCCTTCCACCACGTTTGCCAGATACGGATTCTTTTTTCTGTCCACTGGCCGGGCACGGCTGATGCTCAAAACCATTTTGTCGCCGTAGAAAAATGTGATAAGAGAAATAAACAGGGCGATAATAAGGGCAATCAGAACACCCTCACCCCCAGCGCCGTAAGCCTCTCCAAATATCCACCCCAGAAGCAAAAGAAAAACCACAAAAATAAAAATCAAAACAAAGCTTCTTCTTCTGTTAGCCGCAATCTCTTCGTAAACCATAAATCTCTGAAGCTTCCTATTTTCTTCTTTCTTAAAACTTTCACCAGAAAATAAATCCGATACCTTTACGACCCCCCATCCGTCATTTTTAAATTAAAATGATCTTTCTTTAGAACTCCGGGCTGGACAAACACTTTTATTCAAAGGTTTTTTTCAAAGCGGAAAAGATTTCCCTATTTAAAATCCACCTTAGGGGCTTCCCTTTTGGTCTCTTCGATCTCAAAATATTCTCTGGGCTTGAAGCCAAACCAACCGGCTATGATATTCGAAGGGAAAACCTGCTGGGCGTTGTTGAAGGACATCACCACGTCGTTATAGAACTGCCGGGCATAGGCTATCTTGCTTTCGATTCCCGAAAGTTCCTCTTGAAGCAGAAGGAAATTCTGATTCGCTTTAAGCTCAGGATAATTCTCCACCACTGCGAAAAGGGTCTTTAAGGCGGAGGTGAGCATATTGGTGGCATCCGCTTTCTCTTTCACAGATCCTGCTTGAGAATAGATGGATCTGGCTTTGGTCACCTCCTCGAAAACTCTCTTTTCATGGGCGGCATAGCCTTTCACCGTCTCCACCAAATTGGGCACCAGATCCGCTCTCTTCTGCAACTGTACATCTATCTGATGCCAGGCATTTTCGCCACGATTTCTCAACTTCACCAGCTTGTTATACAACAAGATGAGAATAAGAAGGGGCACACCCAGAACAATGAAAATGAATAAAAGAACCAAAAATACCGCTCCCATTTTCGCTCCTTTCAGGATTTGAGGACGAAGGACCGTCCGATCAAAAAGGAATTTCTATCCTTACTTCTTGCCCAACTCCTTTCTGAATTCGTCTACACTTTTTTTTATGCGATCATCCGACAGAGCTAAAATCTGGGCGGCAAGGATGGCAGCGTTTTTTGCTCCAGCTTTGCCGATTGCCATGGTTGCTACCGGTATTCCGGACGGCATCTGAACTATTGAGAAAAGTGAGTCTATTCCGGAAAGCGAAGAGGCAGAAAGAGGAACGCCGATCACTGGCAGATTGGTGTAAGAGGCGACAACACCCGGAAGATGAGCCGCCATTCCTGCTCCAGCAATTATCACCCTCACCCCTTTCTTTTCTGCATTCTGGGCTAATTTTTTTATCCTCTCCGGATTGCGGTGAGCAGAGCTGACCTCCACCTGATAGGGGATTTTAAATTCCTTAAGGATTTCTGCACTTTTCAGCATAACTTCTTGGTCTTTCTTACTCCCCATCAATATCAATACTTTTGGAGTCAACATTTTGTTTCCCTTTATGGGTAGAGACTACGGATCGTACAGGCTATGCAAGAATACAGTTGCTCGACTTACCGAGTCCAATCGCAAGATTCGGTGGACAAGCTCTTTTTCAAAAAACAAAGCGAGCAAGGCAAATCGGAAAATTGTAGATTATGGAATTAACTACTAAAAGAGAAACCTCTTCAGTTTCTACTCCCACCACAGTCTTTTTTTGACCCGGGTGGCTCTGTATCCTATGTCTTTTCGATATTGCATCCCTTCAAATTCTAATTTGTCTATGGCGGAATAAACTTTTTGAATCGCCTTCTCCATGCTTTTATCTGTTGCGGTCACACCCAACACCCTACCTCCGTTGGTAAAGATTCTTCCCTTTTGCTTTTTGGTTCCAGCATGGAAAATCAACACATCCTCCATTTGTTTCGCTCTGTTCAGTCCGGAGATCTCCTTATCCCTTTGATATTTTCCCGGATACCCGGCTGAGGCTAAAACCACACACACTGCGAATTTTTCGCCCCACTCCACCTCCTGTAAGGACAATTCTCCATCCCCCATGGATAAAAATATCTCAGCCAGATCAGTTTTCAGAAGAGGAAGGATCACCTGAGTTTCTGGATCGCCGAACCGGCAGTTGAACTCCATCACCTTGGGACCTCTATCCGTAATCATCAAGCCGGCATAAAGTATGCCTTTGAAAGTCCTTCCCTCCCGCTCCAACCCGGCTACGGAAGGCTCCAGTATCTCATCAGATATGCGCTTCATCATCTTATCATCCACCACGGTGGTGGGGGCATAGGCTCCCATTCCTCCGGTGTTGGGACCCAGGTCACCTTCAAAGATCTTCTTGTGATCCTGCGATGAGAGCATGGGGGAAATGGCTTTGCCATCGGTGAAAGCCAAAATGGTGATCTCCTCCCCTTCTAAGAAATCTTCAACCATCACCCGAGATCCAGCCGGGCCAAAGACTTTCTCCACCATCATCTTCCTAATAGTTGAAAGCGCAGAAGAGGTATCTTCTACCACCACCACTCCTTTACCTGCCGCCAGACCATCTGCCTTGATGACTAAAGGCATCTCAGATGACCTAACGAAATCAGAAGCTTTTTCCGGATTATCGAATATCTTGAAGCTGGCGGTGGGGATGTGATACTTTTTCATGAACTCCTTGGCAAACACCTTACTTCCTTCGATTTCAGCGGCTGATCTTTTTGGTCCCAGAACTTTTAAGTCTCTTCTCTCAAATTCATCCACGATCCCCAAAGTTAAGGGTACCTCGGGTCCTACCACGGTCAGATCAATCGAACTCTTTTCAGCAAAATCTGCTAGGGGGGTTAGATTCTCCACTTTTATGTCAACGCATTCAGCCAGCTCAGCCATTCCGGCATTCCCCGGTGCGGCAAAGAGCTTATCCACCAGTGGGCTGGAGGCGAGCTTCCAGACTAAGGTGTGCTCTCTGCCCCCACCACCTACCACTAACATCTTCATAGCTAACTCTCCTGAGACCAAAGTTCACTCATATGAGTTCTTGCTGGTTGAATATAAATCAAGTGCCCTTAGAAAGGCAAGCTTTTTTTGTTGACAAAAAGATTCCGAATTTATATCTAATGAGGGTATTATTTGCAAAAAGACTTTCTTCTTACTATTGTTGGTGTGATCTGCGTCTGGAATTCCGGGCTTAGACTTATTGAACTTTTGAACCTTTGAACTTTTGAACCCTTGAACTTTTGAACCCTTGAACCTTTGAACCCTTGAACTTTTGAACCCTTGAACCTTTGAACCCTTGAACTTTTGAACCCTTGACTTTTTCTACTAGATACATCGCTCAAGTAGGTATCATCGCCAGCCTGTATGCGACAGTCACCATCGCGCTGGCGCCCATAAGCTATGGGCCCATTCAGATGCGTATCTCTGAAGCTTTGACCGTCCTTCCTTATCTGACCGCCGCCGCCATACCCGGGCTTTTCGTCGGATGTGTGGTGGCAAACATCTACGGTGGGCTGGGCATTTACGATGTAGTGGGAGGAAGCCTGTGCACTCTTTTGGCCGCCTTTTTGACCTATCTTTTGTCCAGAACCCGAAAGCCAATTTTAGCCCCCCTTCCACCAGTCATAGTCAATGCATTAGGGGTAAGCCTGTATCTTCATTTTTTGTTTCAGCTTCCTTACTGGCTTACCGTGGCTTACATTGCCACAGGTGAAATCGGAGCCTGCTTTGTTTTGGGATATCCTTTGTTGTTAATCATCTTGAGAAGAAAAAAACTTTTGGAAATGTTCAAGTTGTAACTGAGCAAAACGGCACCTCTCATTCATCCTGCCTCAAGATTCTAATTTTGCAACATTTGTGAAGGTTTCACCACTACGTTTATTTTGAAGAAATAATTAAAAGATTTTTGGCAAAAAATAACCCCGTTTTCTTTTCCCACCAACTTCAGCTTTTTCACCTTCGTAACAAGAATGAAGTATTTTAAGGTAGGACTTCTTCTTATTGCTTCAAGGAGCTGTTCTATGAAGAACCCGGGTCTGAAAAGCTATCTTGTGTTGTTTTTCATTCTGCTCCCAGCCGTTTCCACATCTGCCCAAAAGGGAGAGCTATCCCAAGCAAAGATATCTTTCTCCGAGCACATGTGGGATTTTGGATATGTTCCCAAGACCGGGAGGGTATCACACACATACCTGATTAAAAACATCGGACAAGACACGCTTATCATTGTTAAAGTCCGAACCACCTGCGGCTGTACCACTACACCATTATCCAAACAGAGAGTAGCTCCCAATGAGACCACAGAGATGAAGGTTATTTTTGACCCAAGAAAGATAAGGGAAGGTGAAACCACCAAAAAACTCCAGGTAATCTCCACAGATCCCAACAATCCCTTTGCAGAGGTGCAATTCACCGCAAAGATAGGAAAGAGCAACTCCTTAGTTAAGCTTACTCCCACAGAGCTTAATTTTGACACCGTCTCTCAGGGAACCGAAGATAAGCGAACCTTAACAATTAAGAATATCTCTGGAGAAGAACTTTCCGTGGACCTGATAGAAGGTCCCGGAGAAAATGTGGATATGGACTTAGAAAGCAAAACTCTTAATCCAGGCGAAAGCATTCAAATCACCCTGAAGTTGAAAAAGGAGGCGACTTCAGGAAATCTTCACACCTCCTTGACTCTGGACTTTGAGGGCTCCAAGATAGTCAGAGTTAGCATCCCCATCAGTGGAGTGGTTATAAGCGAATAAACTTCCCATGCCAATGCTCACCCAGCTTAAACTTTCTCATGTTCTTTTCAAAACACTGGGCATAATTCTTTTTGGTTCAGCCATAGGTTTAATCTACAACGCCATCTCGCCCGGTGGAATCGCTCTGAAGGGAAATTGGAACCCCAAAGTAAATTCTAACAGCTTAGTGGTTCCCTATGGCTATGATGAGGACGTTGATCCTCCCGCTATCAGTCTGGATTACGCTGTGATGAAATTTCAATCAAAAAACACCGTTTTCTTGGATTCCCGTTATTCGGAGGATTACAAGGCGGGACATATCAAAGGAGCCATTAATTTTCCCTATGAGGAGTTTGAGGAATTTGCTCCACAGGTTTTGCCAAAGCTTCCCCAAAATGGGGAGATCATAACTTACTGTGATGGGACCGAATGCGAAACCAGCTTGCTTTTAGCAAGAGAACTACTGGAACTGGGGTATAAAGACGTGAAGGTGTTCTTTGGCGGATGGCACGAATGGAAGAGGAGCGGATTATCTGTGGAGACTGATAATTAAAAAATGAAAATACTAAAAGTGCTAATCAGTGTAGTTACAGACAAAAGAGTGGTTTTGCTCTTCAGACTGATTTTGGGTGTAACCTTCATCTACGCCAGTTTAGACAAGATCGCTCATCCAGAACAGTTTGCCAGAATAGTTTACAACTACAAGATTCTGCCCCAGTTCTTGATAAATATCTTTGCCGTCACCCTCCCTTGGGTTGAGTTCATAGTTGGCTTCCTTTTGATTTTGGGCATATTCACCGAGAGCGCCTCAACCCTGGCTTGTTTTTTGTTCGTAATCTTCATCATCGTCACCTCCATAAATATTTTCAGGGGCATAGATTTGAACTGTGGCTGTTTCTCTACCGATCCTGCCGGAAAAAAGGAAGGAGCTACTCTGCTCATAAAGGATTTTATTTTCCTCTATCTGGGAATCATGGTAATTTTCTTCCACAAAAATTTTGCCACCCTCTCTGCTCTCCTTCAAAAGAAGTTTTTGCCTAAACGGTAGACGACTACCTGTCAACTATTGAACCTGTCATTCAAAATAGGGGTTCTTTCGTATTTAATGTGGAAATTGTGTTTTACTATGCCCTTCTTTGTTGTCCCCCGGGGGATAATACATGTTGTGTTCGCGTAGGGGTGGAGTTCATCTCCACCCCGCCTCTGGCGGGGTTATTCGGGCGAAGACCCCGCAAAAAGCGGGATTTCGCTTCGCTCAACAAGCTTCGCCCCTACGCGTGATCATCCGTTGTAGGCAAATGATTTCCGTCCCGATTCACGGGGATAACTACAAAATCTATTCCTCCAAAGATGCTTTTTTGTTTCTCCCTCTCTATCAATAACTTATAAGAAATTCTCCACATTATTTAAGAATGACCCAAAATAGGAGTGTAGCAGAAACCCTTCTCGTCTTGAGTTTACCGAAGGAAGGTTGCCATAACAATAGATGGAAGGCTGAAGCTCATTTGAGTCAACTGACCTTCCGCTACACCTCAAAACGGTTTTCTGGAAAATTCTTTTATTTTTGGGAGGACTCTTAGAAGGTATTCAGAATATGGTAGATTTTATTTGAAGGCTAATGTGACCATGTTCAGATAGACTTTACTTTTCTTCTTCCGGTTTTATTTCTAAAATGGGCTGGGCGGCATTCACCAGGTCGCCGGGTTTGAAGTTTACCTTCTCCACTGTTCCCTTGACCGGCGATTTAATCTCATTCTCCATCTTCATCGCCTCCACAATCACCAGTCCCTGACCCTTCTCCACCTCATCCCCTTCCCTCACCAATATCTTAACTACTTTTCCGGGCATAGGAGAGGCGGCGACGGGAGCTTCCTCAATGGCAGCCGAATCCGCCTCAGATACTCTAACGCTTTCTGATTTTGCTTCTTGTATACAGAACTGTTCTCCCCCGACGGAGAAATACTTCTTGTCGTCAGCCTCGGCAAAATAGACGGTGAATGCCTTGTCGTTTACCAAAAGAGAAAGGCAATTATCGGAGATGAAAGTGGCGTCAACTACATATTTTCTATCTTCCAAATTGATCCGGTATTGTCCATCCTTGAATTCAACCTGGAGCCTGCGAATTTTCTCGTCTATGTTGAATTCTAGTTCCATGGCTAAATGAATTTAGAGCTTAGAGCATAGAGTGAAGAGCATAGAGCTAAAAGTTTACAGTTTCTTCATAAAAGCATGGATCATCGCACGGAGTTCTTTACCCTCATGTAATAAACCTGGAATACATTTGATTTCACAAAGTTTAAGCCGTTCCACTAAGTCCAAAATAGTCAACACCTCATGAGTGGATCTGTGCGCATATTCCAAGAATAATCTGAATTCTTTCTGAGAATCACAACCAGCCCCTTCTGCAATATTCAACGGTATGGAGCAAACCGCACGTCGGATTTGAGAGGTTAAACCATATTTTTCCATGGAAGGTAAGCGGGCTGACAATTTATATATTTCAACAGCATAATCCATTGCCCTGTGCCAAATCTCTAATTTCCTATAGTCCTTCAAGTTTCTCCGAAGATTTTCTTGTTCTCTCCGCTCTCCGCTCTTTGCTCTCTGCTCTCCGCTCTAATCTCCTCCTATGCTCCACTTCCCTACAGTCAACCAAGGGCTGGGCATCTCTTCTTTACCCTGAACTCTCTTTTTTGAAGCAGTCTTGGTCTGAGAAGAGATGGCGGCAGCTATCAAGGCTTCATCGACAAATCTTTTCTCTTTTTTCTTCTCTTTCCAGTCTGACATATTTTTATCGATAAAGTTTGTTTGAGTGTTTCCGGCGACAAATTCGGGATGATCCATAACCGACGCTAAAAACTCAATGCTGGTCTTAATTCCCAAAATGGTATAGTCGAACAAAGCTAAGATCATACGCTTGCGGGCATCTTCTCTGGTCTCTCCCCAGGTGATCACCTTGGATAGAATTGGATCGTAAAAGACTGAGACCTCAAAACCTGAATATATGCCGCAATCATGTCTGATCCCCGGTCCGGACGGCTCTTTCATAAAAAGGATTTTACCAGAGGAGGGAAAGAAATTGTTTTCCGGATCCTCTGCATAGATTCTGCATTCGATGGCATGACCTCTTTGCTTGATATCTTTCTGAGTGAGCGAAAGTTTTTCTCCGGAGGCTATTCTTATCTGTTGCTTTACCAGATCCACAGCAGTTACCAGCTCGGTGATGGGGTGTTCCACCTGAAGTCGGGCATTTACTTCCAGGAAATAGAAGTTTTTGTTTTTATCCAGGAGGAATTCAACTGTCCCGGCATTGTTATAGCCGGAGACTTTTATCACTTGTTTTGCCACATCCCCCATCTTTGCTCTAAGCTCATCATCCAGAGCACAGGAAGGCGTCTCCTCCACGATCTTCTGGTGTCTTCGCTGAATAGAGCATTCTCTTTCGCACAGATGAACCACGTTTCCGAAATTGTCTGCCAGCACCTGAAACTCCACATGTCTTGGCTCCTCTATGTATTTCTCCAGGTAGACAGATTCATCTCCAAAGGCAGACTTAGCCTCACGCATCCCTGCCTCAATTCCTTTCTCCAATTCCTCAGGAGAGTAAATGATCCGCATTCCCTTTCCCCCACCTCCTGCAGAAGCTTTAATCATCACAGGATACCCGATCTTCTCTGCTGCCTCTTTAAATCCTTTCACCTCTTTTCCACTACTCATCATGCCAGGAATAATCGGAATCTTGGCCTGAGTCATGGTCTTACGCGATTCCACCTTGTCGCCCACCAGTCTCAAAGCCTTGGAGTTCGGGCCAATGAAGATGATTCCCTCTTTTTCACATCTTTCACAAAAGTTTGAATTCTCTGCTAAAAATCCATAGCCTGGATGTATAGCATCGGCACCAGTCTCTTTTGCCACCTGGATGATTTTATCGATATTCAGATAGCTTTCCAGGGGAGGTGGATCGCCGATTAAAAAAGCCTCATCCGCCATCTGCACATGTAAGGAGTTTCTATCCACGGTGGAAAATACCGCTACCGTGGGGATGGACATCTCCCTGCAAGCGTTTATAATTCTAACGGCGATTTCCCCCCGATTGGCTATGAGTATCTTCTTTATCATAAGTTAAAACCGTACGGACAACCCTTATGGTAATCTAAAACCGTAGGGACAGCCTTCATGGCTGTCCGCAATGAGGACAGGGACAAGCCCTGTCCCTACGATGTAATTACGCTGGAACAGGATCAAAGAATCCACTGAATTTGTAGTCTTTCCAATCTTTAACCAAATTCTTCCTTACTGGATTATTTAAAATGTATTCACAAATGTCCTTGATCGGCTCGTTTGGCCTCACGATGTGATCATAAAATCTCCCTTGCCACATCTTTTCCCCGATTCCGTACTTCCATCCTATTCTTGTGGCCTTGCTTTTGAAACCTCCAATAAATCTGGATATACTAACGCCACTATCTCCGGGGGAAATCAACATGTGAAAATGATCAGGCATCAAACAGAACGCAAAGATTTTGGCTCCGGCTTTCTCCTTCTCTTCTTTCAGACAATCGATAATCTCGCTATTCAAAGCATCTTTGCAGAATATTTTCTGCTTGTCTTTCGTACAAATAGTTATGAAATAAGCGAATGCCTGAGAATAGTCAAAATCTTTCAGCCTTGGGTTTTTTCGTTGGATTAGTTTAGTCTTGATCAACATGGTAATCAGTCGTAGGGACAGCCCTTGTGGCTGTCCGCAATTCGGACAGGGATTCATCCTGAAGGACAAGCCCTGTCCCTACGCTATCCTGTCCACTTTGGTTTTCTTTTCTCTAAAAAAGCGTTCATACCTTCCTGACCCTCATCTCCTATCCGCATAGAGGCGATCATGTCCGCAGTATAGGACTTCGCTTTTTCAAAACTCATGCCCGGAACGTTCTTCAAAAGCTCCTTGCACATTGCCAAAGCTTTTGGACCACTGGATATGAGCTGATTGGTTTTCTCTTGCACTGCCTGATTTAATTCTTCAAGTGGAACCACCTGATTCACCAGACCCGCCTCTAAAGCTCTCTTAGCCGTTAGTCTTTCTCCAGTAAGAAAGAATTCTCTGCATCTTCCTTCACCCACCTTACGAATGACGTAGGGGGAGATACATGCCGGCACCAGTCCCAGCTTAACCTCACTTAGGCTGAATTTGGCATTCTCCGAGGCAATGGCAATATCGCACACCGCTACCAGACCTGTTCCTCCACCTATCGCCGCTCCATTCACTCTGGCAATAATCGGCTTGGGCAGAGAATACATCAAATAAAATAACTCAGCTAATTTAATCGAATCGTCAAGGTTCTGCTCATAGCTGTAGTTTATCATCTTCTTCATCCAGTTCAAATCCGCTCCAGCCGAAAAAGATTTTCCATTTCCGGTCAGAACCACAACTCGCACCGACTCATCATTAGCAATCTTTTTGAAGATCTCGGTAAGCTCAGCAATCATCACCTCATTGAAGGCATTGTGAACTTCGAGGCGATTGAGTGTCACCGTAGCAATCCCATCTTTGAAGGAATAGGAGATAGTCTCAAAACTTTGTTCTTCTGTCAGCTTTCAAAACTCCACTTCAAATTTTAAGAAGGTTCTTTGTTTAGCTTCTTCAACAATCACTTTAGCTCTATTTGGGAAGATGTTGAGAGTAAACAGCTTACATCCTGAAGACTCCAAACCTTTGATCGGGAATAGGAGCATTCAATGCCATGGAGATGCCCAAAGCCAAAGCGGTGCGGGTATCCAGAGGATCTAAAATTCCATCATCCCAGATTTGAGCGCCGCTATAGTATGGGCTAGCCTCCTCATCATATCTTTTGATTGTGGGCTCCATGAACTTCTGCTGTTCCTCTTTAGTCATGGTCTTGCCCTGTTTTTTGAGCTGTCTCATCTTCACGGTCAAAAGGACGGAAGCGGCCTGTTCGCCTCCCATCACGCAGATTTTAGCATTGGGCCACATCCACAAAAGACGTGGATCATAGGCCCGTCCACACATGCCGTAGTTACCTGCTCCATAGGAGCCGCCCACGATCACTGTTAGCTTGGGAACGTCTGCATTAGCCACCGCATGCACCATTTTTGCCCCATCCCTGGCAATCCCACCATGTTCATATTGTTTTCCTACGATGAAACCAGTTATATTCTGCAGGAAGATCAAGGGAATCTTTCGCATGGTACAGAGATTGATAAAATGAGCCGCCTTAAGAGAACTCTCAGAGAAAAGCACTCCGTTGTTGCCCAAAATCCCCACCGGATAGCCCATGATTCGAGCAAATCCGGTCACGATGGTAGGTCCATATAGCTCCTTGAACTCCTGAAATCTGCTTCCGTCCACTATTCTGGCGATGACTTCCCGGATATCATATTGCTTTCTTAAATCCCGGGGGACTATACCATAGATCTCCTCCGGATCATAATAAGGGTTTTCTGGTTCAGCTACATCCAGTTCAAACTTTTTAGGCGGGTCCAGAGATTGGATTATATTTCTGGCGATTTGCAGGGCATGATGATCATTTAAGGCATAATGATCAGCCACGCCAGAGATTCTACAATGAACGTCCGCACCTCCCAACTCCTCGTCCGTCACCTCCTCACCGGTTGCCGCCTTGACCAGAGGTGGACCGCCGATAAAGATGGTCCCCTGTCTTCTTACAATCACGGCCTCATCGCTCATGGCGGGAACATACGCTCCTCCGGCTGTGCAGGAACCCATCACAATGGCGATCTGAGCAATGCCCATAGCAGAGAGGCGAGCCTGATTATAGAATATCTTCCCGAAATGTTCCTTATCCGGAAAGGTTCCGGATTGATAGGGAAGAAAGATGCCGCCGGAATCGACCAAGTAGATGCAGGGAAGCCGATTCTCCATGGCTACCTCTTGAGCCCGCACATGTTTCTTTATGGTGATGGGAAAGTAGGTGCCACCCTTGACCGTGGCATCGTTTGCCACCACTAAAACTTCTCTCCCATACACCACCCCTACGCCGGTAACCATGCCTGCGGCAGGTGCTCCGTTGTCATACATCTCATAAGCGGCTAGAGGAGACAGTTCTAAAAAGGGCGTGTTCTTATCAAATAAAAGGTCCAGTCTTTCCCTCACCAGAAGCTTTCCCCTCTCGTGGTGCCTTTTGCGGTCCTTTTCCGCCCCCCCTAATTTTATCTTGTTCAATATCTCCTGATACTCTGCGACCAGCCTCTGCATTTCAGCTTTATTCTGCTGAAACTCAGAACTCTTTGTATCTGTTTTGCTCTCTATTCGAAACATATTTGTATGTGGAATAGTTAAAGGAGTGCATCAGCTTGCTGATGCGGTTTTAAAGATCGCGAAAGCCCCCCGCCATAGGCGGGGGATCCTTCGGACAAGCTTTCGCACTCCAAAAACACTTTTTCTCCAATCCCTAAAGCTTTACACTCCAGTCAAAATTGAGCGAGCTCGATAAATCGAGCCCCTACAAGCGTTCAAGATACAGCTATGCTGGAACGTATTTGTATCCGTAACAGAGAATACCAGCTTCACCGTCCTGCTGAATTTTTCTAAACTCCAACCTCAGCTTCATCCCGATTTTTAGCTGATCCGGCTCACAATCTGCAATCTGGGCTAACAGTTTAGCTCCATCATCCAGCTCTACAATTCCCATGGGATAAGGGGACTGATCCACAAACTGGCTGGGTGCCACCCGGATCACAGTATAACTTAACAATTTCCCCTGATCTTTGAGTATTACATCCTCAAAATCCCTGGATTTACATTCGGCGCAAATAAGGCGAGGAGGGAAGTATATCTTCCCGCAACCTTTGCATTTCTTTGCTTCTAATCTGTATCTCTGGGGTATCTCTCTCCAGTATCTGGCTGGGAACATTTGGACAACCTCCGTATATCGATTTTCTCGTTTGTCGGTGTCGATGCTCGTATCGAAGTTTGTTTTCGAAACTCGAGACTCGAATTTTTTTATCTTTTGAGATTTTCCAGCTTCTATATCCGAACTTCGAGCATCGAAACGAGCTTCGTTACCGTTAAACGAGCTTCGTTCTAAGCGAGCCCTTTACATAGCTTGCATTATGTGAACCACTGCACTTCCTCCACTACCACCCATGTTTTGGGTAAGTCCGATCTTTGCGTCTTTGACTTGTCTATCACCGGCTTCGCCCCTGAGTTGATGAAACATCTCCACCACCTGCCCCACGCCGGTTGCTCCCACCGGATGTCCTTTGGATTTCAAACCGCCGCTGGTATTGATCGGCTTTTTTCCTCCTATGGCAGTCATCCCGCTTTCAGCAGCTTTTCCTCCTTCGCCTTTTTTAAAAAAGCCCAGATCCTCGGTTACGATTATTTCAG
Organism: uncultured Ignavibacteria bacterium; assembly: GCA_964403165.1. Classification (GTDB taxonomy): domain Bacteria; phylum Zixibacteria; class MSB-5A5; order MSB-5A5; family SM1-73; genus SM23-73-3. Next base: position 17,921 of record CAYOFL010000001.1, on the reverse strand, counting down.
CTATGGTAAAGCAATCATGCACCTCAGCCAGATCTATATCATCCGGTCTCACGTTCGCCATCTTGTATGCCACCTCTGCCGCCTTCACCGTAGCATTGAGAGTAGTTAAATCTTGCCGGCTGTGGATTGCGATGGTGTCGGTGGCATTACCTGTGCCTATTATTTTCACTGCAGGCTTTTTAGAGATTTTCTTCGCCATCTCCACCGGGCACAAAATAGCACATGCGGCACCATCCGTGATAGGAGAACAATCCAATATGGTCAAAGGATCGGCTACCATGATGGAGTTGATCACCTGGTCCACCGTGACCTTCTGGGGAAACTGGGCTAACGGATTTTTGGACCCATTTTCGTGATTTTTCACCGCCACCTGGGCTAACTGTTCTCTGGTGGTACCATATTTATGCATATGACTTCTTGCCATCAGGGCATAAAGGCCAGGAAAGGTTATCCCTTGATACACCTCATATTCCTGATCAGCCGCAGTGGAGAGGGCATAAGTGGCACCATCTCCGCCCACGTCGGTCATCTTTTCCACTCCTCCTACCAGAACTATATCAGACATACCAGAAGCCACCTCTATAAATCCCATTCTTACAGCCAAGCCACCTGAGGCGCAGGCAGACTCCACCCGGGCTGAAGGAATAGAACCAGCTCCTAAGTAATCAGCCAAAAGAGAGGAGAGATGTTCCTGTCCCACAAAAAGACCGGAGGTCATGCAACCTACATACATGGAATCGACATGATCCACTCCCGCATCCTCGATGGCTAAAAGGGCGCTCTCCACAAAGATGTCCCTTAACGATTTCTGCCACAACTCCCCCCACTTGTTCATTCCCACACCTATGATGGCAACGTCTCTCATGCTTTTTTTCTCCTTTTTTTTCGTTTTGAATTTCTGAGTAAGATTAAAAGTCAATCGTTTATCGGTGACGAAGCTCGTATTGAGGCTCAATTTTACGAGGCTTGAAGCTCGAAAACATCATCACCTCTAAGAATTCCTCCACTATTATTCTGGGTTTTATCCAGCTTCGAATTCCCAGCATCCAGCATCGAAACGAGCACGGACGTGCCCGTCTGGGCATCGCCAACGACAAACCAGCTTCGATCAGTTTATGTTCCCATTCGGATCTTGCCTCTGAATTTGGCGTATGTGCCGTAATCTATGTACTTCTTATTATTGTCTAACTGGAATCTGGTATGGGGAGCTCTATCCCGAACTTCTTCGATCCGTTCGGTTACCTCAAAGATAAACCCATCGCTTCCCGCGCCGGAACCATAGGAGACCATCAGTATCTTATCTTTTGGTTTGGAAATGTCCAGAGTCGAAGTAAGCCCCATGGGAGATGATCCAGAGTAGGTATTGCCCAGTGTGGGAGAAAGCCATCCCGGCTCTATCTGTTCCTTTGTAAATCCCAGCATCTTCCCCACCCTCTGGGGAAATTTTCCATTGGGCTGGTGAAAGATGACGTAGTTGAAATCCTCTGGCTTCATACCGGCCTTGCTCATGATCCCCTTAGCCGCTCCGATAATGTGTTTGAAGTAGGCGGGCTCTCCGGTGAAACGGCCTGCATGACGGGGATAGAATTGATGTTCTCGCCTCCAGAAATCAGGGGTGTCGGTCATGTAGGAGTTAGTGTGAAGCACCTTTGCTATCAGATTCTCTTTGCCGAATATGAAGGAAGCTGCTCCAGCGGCCGCCGAATACTCCAGCGCATCTCCCGGAGCGCCCTGAGAGGTATCTGCTCCCACTGCCAGGCCATATTTGATCTGCCCGGATTCGACCAAACCGATGCAGACGAACATGGCTTCGCTTCCCGCCTTACAGGCAAACTCATAATCCGCGCAATGAATATCCGGCGTAGCTCCGATTGCTTCACCCAAGACAGTGCCTGAAGGTTTAACCGCATAGGGATGAGATTCAGATCCCACATAGACTGCCCCAATCTCTTTGGGGTCGATGTTTGCACGCTTCAAGGCATACTTGGTCGCTTCCACCGACATGGTTATAGTGTCCTGATCCGGACTGGGAACTGACTTCTCATATAACAAAAGCCCCTTCTTGTAGGCGGGGGCATCTGCGCCCCACACCTTGGCGATCTCCTCTACCTTTATCCTGTTTCTGGGAACATAAGCTCCGTAGCCAACTATTCCGACCATATCCTCCTCACTTTTTTCAAATATTTCAATTGGAAAGATTTACCCGTCAAAGGCAAACCAATTCTGCTATATCTCCTGCCGCCAACCTTCAAAAAACTATCAGTATATACACAGAAAGGGCGTCCCTGTCAAGTGAAATTTATCACAAACAACTCCACGTTATTGAGATCGTAGGGCAATTCATGAATTGCCCCTACAAGATGCATCAGAATCAAAACGCATCCCGAATTTCACACCTAAAGGTTATCGGAATTCTATCCCGGGGTGTGTTCGGGATATAATCCCCAATCCTTCGGTAAACAGATGTAGGGGGTGGACCTCCGCGTCAACCCTGGTTTCACTTAAAATGAATTTTTGATATCATCAAAAGATGGGGACCGAAGACCACAAAGATGATGATATTGGAAAGGATGTGGATAAGAGCAAAAGGAATACCGGCAACCATTACTGGCAGAAATTGCCCCATTACAAACGCAGTAGCTAAATTCGTAAAGAGATCATAAATTATGGTCAGAACCAACCCGAAAACTCCCATGATCAAATAGTGAACAAATAACCGAGATGGCGAATTTTCGTCGACAGAAACTATATTAAATTTATAAGCCAGTCCTCCGGCAAATCCGATCAAAGCCATACAGAGAATCTGGGCAAACGCGATGGGCAATGGAGGCAAACCATATGGGGTAATAAGGGAAGTGTAAATTGATATGGAGATAATTCCCACCACCACTCCCCCGATCATACCCAGGAGATATCCAGAAGAAAAAATTATGAAGGAAAAGAATTCTACGTTTGGGACAGAAAGTATAGGAAGCTTTAAAGCGATGGCTAAGGCGATCAAAACTCCCGAAAGGGCGAGTTTTTTGGTAGAAAAACTCATCTGATAACCGCCATTTTCTTGACCACGGTGGTTCTATCGGTTTTGAATCTATATAGATAGACGCCTGAGGATACGCATTCTCCTTCTTCATTCTTGCCATCCCAGAACATATCCAGCTCTTGAAGTACAAGCATATGAGTATATTCTTCGCTTCCCAGTTTAAGATCATATTTGGGAACGACGGTCCTAATCCGTTCTCCACTCAAGGTAAATATGTCAATCCGCACCCGACTGGGCGAGGAGAGGATAAACGGAAAAAAGGTGCGGTCGGACTCGCCTCTGACCACAAAAGGATTGGGATAGTTTTGCAATATTTTGTCCTCATCAGGCAGTGTTGGCTCTCCATGAAGTGAGCTATCATAGAAGGCACGATATTCATAAGTATAGTGATCATCGGGACTTCTGGTCACCACCGCCGGGATCATGACTATCTGCATATAATAGTTCCAGTCGTAGACGTCTATCATCCCTATTAATGCAGATTCAAAGGGTGAGGAAGGGTAAGATTTATATCCGACTACCGAGACTTTGTAGTCTCCACTGCTTCCGGCAAACCCAATGCTTATCCCACCTTCTTTTAACTCAGGGTCGGGCACGAAGACCACATAATTTGAGCCTAAATTATAAGGATGATTTGGAGCGGACGAAGAGTATATTGTGTCTTTGTAGTTTGTATGATAATGCAGGCTATCCACTTTCACTTTCGGGAAAAGATTGCCCTCAGAGTAAAAAAGCTGAGTTCGTTCTCTATCTGCGGTAAAATAGTTCCATACCGTGAATTCCCGGAAAACCTCCTCAAAATTTACTCCTCTTGCCTTTAAAGCCTTATCTGTGGCAGACTCACCACCATGATAGTCTATGGCGTTGTTTCCGGTATCCTTAGCACACTCTTCCCAGATATCCTTTATTATGGTTGTATCAAATCTTTCCTGAAGAAACATGGGCCAGATACAACTGCCGTAAGGATGGTAAGCACTATCGGGTACTATCATCTCGTAGCTGAAGGTTTTTAGGGACCACGAAGGATGATTAAAAAAAGACGAAAGATAACCCAGATAATCATTTACATGGTCATAGACCATCTCCTCCATCCACACAGCCGACATCTCCATCCAATAAGGCTTGATAGCCTCGTTTTCAACCTCATATTCAGTGCCATCATAACCCAATTGTATTGCGTGAAAGAACTCGTGAGCCGCTGTAACCTGAAGCCACTCAATTTGGGAATGCCCACTCCTAACATAGTCGTTGTCCAGCACAATGAAGCTTGTGGCAGAAATTGAATAGGGGGAGAGAAAAAACTCACCTTGGGTGTATCCCAAAAACTTTGCCAAATTCAACAAATATACATCATATTTGCCATCCCCTCCGTTATCAACAGTATCGTGATACCAACCATCGCTTGGAGGTTCTTTATAGCCCAAAGCATTAATTCCCGTCTCCACATCCCAAACGTGCTCCAAAACCATGCCCACCGTATCCACCCAGTCCGGATGACCATTGAAATTTTTGTCAATATCCGGGTTAAACACTGCATTATTTCCCTCTCTAACGTAGTGAACCTTAAAATGTCCCTGAGGGGTATCGTAGGTATACTCTGGAAACTCAAAAGTTGGCCTCAGGGTGTAGGATTGCAATATTTTTCTGGTTTCAGCCGAAAGCCTTTCCCAATTAGCTTTTACCTCCAGGAATATGGGCGTGGCGCAGATCGGACGTTTGATCTCCTCCTTTGCAGCTTCGGATGAAAAGACGCCCCTCACCCTCTCTATAAGTTGCTGTTCATAAGCCTGGCTCAATTTCTGTTCATCTGCCTGAGCATTTTGAAAAATAAAAAGAAAAAAGGCTAAAAAAAAGACTCTCTTCATCACATCTCTCCTTTTAATCAGATGTATACCTATTTATTAAAAATTTTGCTTTTCAAATGATGGCTAATATGCGAAACGAGTTTTGTTACTTAAAGATAATTTCCCAACAGATTTACCAACAGATTAAACAGATTAAATCAGTGGTCGGTTATTTGTTATTTTCTATTCGTTATTCGTCATCCGTCATTGATTTTAATAATTTTCCTCTTTCACCTTTCGCAACATCTCCAGACACCTGTAAGGCACTTTCATTGACCCGATTATAATCTTTCCCCCTCTTCTGCCATGGCAATCCGAGCCCCCGGTATAGATCAGTCCCAGTTTGTTGGCTAAGTTGATATAATTTTGCGTTGCCTCCCGGTCGTGTTTGGAATGATAGGCTTCAATTCCGTCCAATCCCAACTGGAAGAAATCATATATGACGTGTTGTGACCTGTAGGTCCCGGGATGAGCCAGAACTGCCACCCCTCGAACCAGATGGATCAACTCAATCCCTTCCTGGGGAGTCAAGAATCGTCTGGGAACATAAGCCGGAGCGTGATAACCTAAATATCTGGCAAAAGCCTCCTCATAAGTATGCACAAACTCCTCTTTGAGTAAAGCATCAGCCAAGTGAGGTCTTCCCACTGAGCCTTTCCCCGCTATGTTATTTACCGTCTCCATGCTCAAGTCTATTCCCAACTCATTTAATTTTTCCACCATCTCCTCCCCTCGAGTTCGCCTCTCCTCCTGGAAGCTGTTTATCTTCTTTAAAAATTCAGGATTTTCGCAGTCAATCAAATATCCTAAAATATGGAAATCTTCGCCCTGGTAGGAGGTGGAAAGTTCTAATGCTGGAATGAGTTCAATTTCTAACTGCTCCGCCCTCTTTTTGGCGGCAAGGTATCCATCGATGGTGTCATGATCGGTGATGGAGATGGCATAAAGCCCCTCTTTTTTGGCAATCTCAACTACCTCTTCCGGGGTGAGTAAACCATCAGAGGCAGTGGTATGAATATGGAGATCTACCCGTCGTCTCTGCATCCGCCTCACTGAGTTTCGGTTAACTTCTCCTCTGTCTTTGTTTCGATCTCTCCGGACAAAAGCAAAGCTTCTTTTCTGACCGCATCTGCTTTTTCTTTGGTGGAGGTTACGAAATCCTGGTTCTCAATAGAATTCAGGTTAATTCTAACATTCAAGTAAGCCCCTTCCACTGCTGTCCTTGCCGTAAGTGCTGATACCCCTGCATCTGAGATCATGTTGGGATTTCCTTTTTCAACCACTATCTGGCTTAATTTCATTGCCAGAAGTCCCTTCTCCATCACTTGGAGTGGAACGGATATGGCCCCTTTAGTCGCCTCCTGAATTGCCTGGTTTCGTTTCTCCTTCTCCTCATCCGTGTATTTAGGGAGTTTGAAAGCATCCATAACCTTATCGAAACTCTCAGCATCCTTGACTATAAACTCCTCCATCTGTTTTCTGATTTCTTCGGCTTTCTCTAAGATACCTTTCAACTCATCCTCTACCTCTTTGAATCTTTTCTTACCTATGGTCAATCGGCATACCATGGAAGAGAGAGCGCCAGCTAAGGCACCGCAGGCGGCGGAGACACTTCCCCCACCCGGAGCAGGAGAGGATGAAGCCACCTGATCTATGAACCCTTCCAATCCCTCCTTTTCGCCGCCGGCAAAGGTCATCAGTTTGCTTTCCAGAATTTGGTCCTTTTTGAAGTTCTCCAGGCGAAGATAATATTCTGCCACATCCATAAGCGCATCCTGTGGTGTCAGACCAACTATCTCGCTGGAGATAATGGGAACCCCATATCTTTCCGCCTCAGCTTTTATCATCTCAAATACCCGAAAGATGGTGGTCTTGCGATAATTGACCAGATTCATGGATATCTGGGCCAACCCCCTTTCCTTGATCTCAAATCCCAAGGCTTTGCAGAATCTGAGACCACCACCTGAGAACCTGATCGACCGGGCGATTTTTTTGGCGATTCCCACATAGGGAGTTCCCAGATACACGTTGAAGGCGATCAACGGCATTCGACATCCGATGGCAATAGCACCAGCAGTGGGGTGCATCTTGGCTGGGCCAAAATCCGGCTTTCTGTCGGGATTGGTCTCTATCTCCGCTTTGATCCCCTCATATTCGCCTCGTCTTACGTCAGCTAAGTTAACCCGCTCTGGTTTTCTGGCTGCCGCCTCGTAGAGGTAGACTGGAATTTGAAGCTTCTCTCCTACCTCTTTTCCCAATTGTTCAGCCAGCACCACACAATCCTGTTGGGTCACTTCGGAGATGGGAATAAAGGGGACCACGTCGGTTGCACCCATCCGAGGATGCTCACCCTGATGCTTCTCCATGTCTATCAACTCGGCGGCTTTGGCTATGGCTTTAAAGGCGGCAGACTTAACCTCCTCCGGTCCACCCACAAAGGTGACCACCGCCCGATTGTGATCTTTGTCCATCTCTTTATCCAAAAGCAGAACTCCTGGTACTGACTTGATCTCATTCAGAATCGCATCGATCACCTCAGGTCTTCTTCCTTCACTGAAATTGGTAACACATTCTACAATCTTTGCCATGTTGGGACCTTTCTAATAAATTTCAAAAAGTTTTTGCGTGTACTTTCAAGAATCTGGCTAAGCTTTCCTCTCGCCCATTTGGGCGGATACCTTTTGATATCCTTCTGATCAGTCCAGAGTGGTAGCCGCAGGCTTTCCGCCAAAGGCGGATCTGCCTATGGCAGACAGCCTGCGCTCTTAAATTTTTGAAAGACATTCATCTTCCACTCAGAAGTTTCACCATGATGGCTTTCTGGGCATGAAGTCTGTTTTCCGCCTGATCAAACACCACTGAAAGGGGACCATCCATCACCTCATCGGTGATCTCCTCTCCCCTGTTTGCCGGCAGGCAGTGCATAACTATACAGTCTGATTTGGCATATTTCAGCAGATCATCGTTGACCTGAAAATCTTTAAGGAGTTTCGCTCTTTGTTCGGACAAATCCTTCTGCCCCATGCTCGCCCAAACATCGGTATACACCACGTCTGCATCTCCTACTGCTTCTTTCGGATCGAAGGTCACGGCTATTTGACTTAAGCCGATCTTCTGGGCATTCTGAAGGATATCTTGATCCGGTTTGGTCTCCGGCGAGGTGCCGATTCGGAGGTTAAAGGAGAATTTAGTGGAGGCGTTAAGCCAGGAATTTGCCACATTATTACCGTCACCCAGATAGGCGATGGTTAAACCTTCCAATTTCCCTTTCTTCTCCAGAACGGTCAACATATCTCCCATCACTTGACAGGGATGCAAAAGATCGGTCAGGCCATTGATCACCGGAACTTCTGCATGTTCTGCTAATTGCTCCACCTCCCCATGATCGAATGCCCTTATCATTATCATGTCCACAAATCGGGAGAGAACTTTGGCGGCATCATATACAGATTCCCTCTTACCCAGTCCGATCTCGTCCTTGGAGATGTAAAGAGAATTTCCTCCGAGCTGACCGATCCCTACTTCAAAGCTGACCCTGGTCCGAAGTGATGGCTTGAGAAAAATGCAAGCCACAGCTTTATCCTTTAGTGGAAGCGGCACAATCTTTTTTGACTTCATGTCCAGCGCCAGTTGAAACGTCCTTCTTATCTCCTCTGTGCTGAAATTTAGTATAGCTAAGAAATCCTTTTTCATTCAGTCTCCTTTCAGATTTATCCTGAAGGAATTTCTTGACAAATTTAATCGGATTTGGCTATAAGTCAAGCAAAAGTTAAATGAAGAAGGAAGATGGGATAGGTCGGTAAACTAATTCAACGACTGTATCTCGTTCCCCTCTCCTTTCTAAGGAGAGGGGTTAGGGGTGAGGTTATACAGGATCCTATGATCCTCCAAACAGGCTCAGTCTGGTTTTTATGAACTCTTCCAATTTCTGAGGCTCGGCTGTGCCGATACGATACATTTTGCCATTTTTCATATTCAGTTGAACGGACATGGAGCCGGACACGTTGTAAAGCCAGCCGCCGGGTATTTTTCTGATACCCCATCCGTATAAGAAAGGGTTTTTCTGAACCGAACAGGACCGAATGTCTTTATAGTTAAACTTTTTTCGGATAAGCCCGATCCCAAATTTTATTTCGAGGAAGTTGGTAAATCCGGTAACGGTAAGGGTGGAAAATAAAGCCATGAGAATCAAAAACAACAGGATAAACGCTAAATAGAACCAGGAAGGGGCTGGTCTGTCGCCAAAAGGTTTGCCCAGCACTTCTTGATAATAAAGAATAGCTGCAAAAAAGAGGAGGATGGGAATAAAGACTAAGTTAATTATCCAACCTCTTTGCGTTTTCTTATAAATTGCTTGCATTTACACATCCGACTTGGAGTGCAAACATTTATGTTAGCCTTTTGACTTTTCTGTTTAGTACTACCAGGCCAAGAGAAATAACGTTCACAGGAAAACACTTCTTAAGCATCTTTGACTTGCCCTCGTTCATATCGTCGAATGATTCTTCTCTGCTTTTCAATGGTTATTTGGTCCCAGGCAAGGAGTCCAGGTTAGCATAGTTGACCATAATTACATACCAGTGCTGATCCCACGATTTGAAGTGAAGAATCTTTTCCATTAGCATAAAATCGGTCTTTTTGTAATTGGTGGTTTGTCTTGATAGGAAATCAAAATTAACCACCCAACCCAACACGTACTTGATCTTTTGTGCTTTGATGTACTCAAGAGCTTGTCTTTTTACCAGTGCCTCATAACATGGTTTATTGACCACCCCATCTAAATTGATGACTCTAAGATTGTCAGCGTAGTAACCCAAAGCTCCGCTTTGGCAGGAACCTACTATGCTGCCTGGCTCAAGGTTTTCATTAGCCCAAAGGCCGATGTTCATATATCCGCAGCAGCTCGATTTCTTGGATAAAAAGAATTTGGTGAAACCACCTGCAAAAGTTGTGAGCAGAAGTGCCAAAACTACAGGTACAATAAGCCAGATCTTGTGAGACTTTTTGTTGGCGTGTTCCAAGCACAGATCTGTTAGTGCCAAAAAACAAAATAGAAAAATCAAAATCACCGGAAACAGGTATCTGGAAAAATAATAAGGAGCAAAAAAATACAAAACGTAGGCGAAGAACAAAGAAATGCCAAACAGAAAGACGAGTCCGAATCTTCTGGCTTTATCAATCATCTTTTTGATGCGAGACCTCGCAAATCCCCCTGCATATAAGTAACCTAAGGCAGTTACACACAATAAAGCGATCAGAATTGCGTTTCCAAACATTATAGCCTTCAGTCCCTTGAGCACCATAGGCAAGTAAAGGTTCTGCAATGTAGGTGCATGGTTTACGCTTGAAAGCATTATGAGTCGAATGGCCTTTCCGCTGATGGGAAATATGTCCTTTGTAAAAACGTAAGAGTAAAAAATCCAAGGAGAATATGTTATCAAGGTTCCAATAGCTACAAAAAGCAACATTTTGAGAGAACGTTTGAAGGAAACCTTCTTCGACAAAAATCTGTATGTAACTAGCAAAAGAAGCGATGACCCCAAAAAGATGCAATCTATTCTGGCAAGCATGGCTGCCCCCAGAATAACACCCAGCAAGAACCACCTCTTGCCATCGTCCAACGGCTGGATCAAATCGTAATAATATAAAAAGAGAAGGACAAAAAAGAAGGCTATCATAGTTTCCATGCCGTTGAGCGTAGTGCTGATCACGTAAGGATTGAATATCCAGAAAAGCGCGAGAATAATCGGCGCAAGCAGGGGTTTAGCAAGGCGGGTACTGAGTTTATAAAGGAGAAACAAGGATAACGTGTCGAAGATGCTTAAGATCAACAAAGAGAGGTGGACAGGAATAACAAGATCATTGGGAAAAAGATAGAATACGGGCACCATCAAGAATACATACAAAGGCTGAAATCCATTGGTGTAGCTGATCCCGTCAAAGGTGGGTCTCAATCCCGACGCGATGTTCTTGGCGATTTTCAAGCACAGATAGGCGTCATCGGAAATCAGAGAATAATCGAAAAATGACTCAATTACTAAATTATCTAAGTATATCAAAGGCCGGATGAGGATGATAAGTCTGGTCAGGAAATTAAAAAATAGCAAAGCTATTATCAGCTTCTTAGCCAGGGATGTGTCTGCTTCTTGGTCAAAGATCATGAGTTTTTCGTCTATCTTAGAGTTGACTGGTGTTCAGGCAACTCAACCCAGCTGCGGGGACACGCCCACAACAAGAAATTTCCTCAGCAATCCCAGATAACAAAAGATACCGATGAAAAAGAGAAGAATGGGGATGAAGACCAAGTTAATTATCCAACCTCTTTGCGTTTTCTTGTAGAAAGCTTGCATTCAAAGACCCGTTTTTGGAGTGCACCAGCTTGTCGCAGCAAGGCGTCCAGACGGACGCCCGTCTGGGCGGAGACCCCGACCTGGCGGGGCTGGTGCGCCTTTCTTGAAACTTATTGAAAACCGCAAAAGGGGTGGGAATTCCCAGACGAGCGCCCGTACGGGTGGGGGTCTCCGTCATCCCGCCCCGAAGTGAGGCTTCTTCAACAACCCTTTATGTTTGCCCTTGACACAACTGAATCTATGACGGGTTGCTGATAAAGCTAAAGAAACTATTGAAAAACTCTCTTGGCAGGGCTGAATGCCCTGCCCTATGAGTGATGAGCTGTTTTTGCCCATAGGGGTGGGAATTCCCAGACGAGCGGACGCTCCCGTCTGGGGGTCTCCGTCATCCCGCCCCGAAGGCTTTTGTCAAGCACCCTGCGGGATGCATGACCTACAGCCTCTCCCAGGTTTCTCTATCAATCTTTGCCTGATTAAGGATCCTAGCGAGTAGTTCTTTTCCAATATCGCTCTGATGAGGATTCGGAATCCGCAAAGTGGTTTCACCTTTAATCATGAATTGATGCTTTCCACCCGAGTACGGACCTTCGAAACCTACAGTTCTTAGCAACCGAATTAGTTCTTTTCTTTTTATTGATCCCAAGCGTGGCATTAAGCGGTTTCCTTGATCTTCAGTTCGATTCCGTCCACTTGAGGCAAAGAAAGGTTACGTGATACCCTGAAAAGAATCCATTCCTCCAAAACCTCTTCCAATTCATCCCGGCATGCCTCAAGAGTATCAGAGTTGGCATACACCCCATCAAAGCCGGGAATCTCCCCATAAAATGTGTTGTCATCCTGCAGGATCTCATATTTCGCTTTTCTCATTGCCGCTTTCAGATAAGCGGTTAACATAATTCTATCCTCCCTTTATCAAGCCAATTGTCGGATAGGTCTTACGACCCATGGCTGGCAGGCATATCCGATCTACTTCCGCTAATTCCACCTCTTTTTTTATGCGTCGGTAATAGTCTCAAGATCCCACCAAAGGCGGGAGAATTCCCGAAGCTAATTGGCATCAGCATTTCTTAATGGCTGTGCATCAAAGACTTTCATCCTTATCTATTCATAGGCTTTGCTGCGATGTCGAACCGCAATTATATCAACTCGCAAATCCCTATCGTAGATAGCATAAATAACCCGATAGTCCCCTACACGAATTCGCCAAAGGTTTTTCTCACCCCTTAATTTGTGACAGTTTCTCGGTCGGGAGTCTTTGGCCAATGCCTCTATTTTGGGAAATATTCTATTGACTGAATCCGCGTCTAAAGCTTCAAGCTCTTTGCGGGCTGAGCGGGCAAAAGTCAGGGTGTAATCAGCCATTAAGCTTTCTCCGCTTACGAAGTCGCTTCTTGACCGAATTAAGTGATTCTCTAGGCTCAGAGGCTCGTTTCCGGGCAATCAGGCTATCGTAGAAATCCTCCCATAGCTCGCCGTGCCTTTCAAGGTCAATCACTACTGCCTTCTTCCTCCCTCGATCATCTGTAATGTATTGAATCCCTCTCATATTAAATCTCCTTTATCAGACAATTGTCGGATAGGTCTTACGAGCATATCCGACCTACTTCTGTTAATCCTATCCCCTCTTGTTCTCCGCTCTCCATATCTCTCAAGATCGCTTTGCCTTTTTTCATTTCCTCTTCGCCGATGATTATAACGATTTCAAGAAATCATCGATCTCTATTCGAGCTTGTTTCAGAATATGCGATAAGGTTGAACGTTTCACGGGTCGATGTGCAGGCACAGTCAATTTAAGAACTTCCTCCCCTAAATGTTTTTGTAACCTAATATGGCTACCCCGCTGTCTTACCACGATCCATCCATACCTCTGCAGAGCTCGAACAATCTGCACATAGGACAAACTGGGTATTTTGGTCACAATGCTATCTCCTTCACCTCGACGTCCTTATCCTTGACCCAATCGTCCTCTATCGGTTCCAAATAGAGTTCGATTGCTTCTCGAATATTAGCCATAGCTTCTTCTAAGGTATCTCCCTCGCTAATGCATCCGGGTAGTGCAGGCACATAGGCAGTATATCCACCTTCATCGCTTGGTTCCAAGATTACCTGTAGTTTCATCAGAATTTCTCCTTGCTTAACTGCTTTTCATCAGGCACCTCACCTTTGGCGGAAATGCATGACCTGTATCAAAACGCACCTCTTATCTTCTCTAACTCCAACTCCTTTTGTTCTCCGCTTTCCATATCCTTTAGAATGGCTTTGCCTTTTTTGATCTCCTCTTCGCCGATGATTAAAACTTTTTCCGCTTTCTGGCGGTTAGCTTCCCTCATCTGGGCTTTTAAGCTTCTGTACATGTAATCCGTGTCACTAATGATATTCTTTTGCCTTAAATCGCGGATCAGTTTGACAGCAAAAATTCTTGCCTCATCCCCTGAAGTAGCAATAAACACATCTAATTTTCTCTCTTTGAGGTCAACTTCCTTCTGCATCTCCAGCAGCAGCATGAACCTCTCTATTCCTGCGGCGAAGCCGATGGCGGGAGTGCTTTTACCGCCCAACTCTTCCACTAAAAGATCATAGCGTCCACCGCCTAACAACGTATCCTGACTTCCCAAGAATGGAGATTTTATTTCAAAAGCCGTTTTGGTGTAATAATCTAAACCCCGCACTAATTTCTTGTCCTCAAAGTAATCTATCTCCAACTCCTCTAAATATCTTTTAACCTGATCATAATGAGTTCGACAATCTTCACAGAGGTAATCAACCATCACCGGCGCATCTTTGAGTTGTTCTATACATTCATCATTCTTACAGTCAAACATCCTCAAAGGATTGCGCATATATCTGGTCTTGCAGTCATCACATAGATCACTCACTTTATCTTTCATGAAATCCAGAAGCCTGTCTCTATGAACTGGTCGGCAGACCGGACAACCGATGCTGTTCAAATGCAACTTGAAACCGGTGATTTTCAGCTCCTGACAGATCCTGACGGCCATCTCGACCTGCTCGGCATCAAGTGAAGGATCAGCCGAACCGATAGCTTCGATCCCGAATTGATGGAATTCTCTCATACGCCCTTTTTGGGGTCTTTCCTGTCGGAACATACTGCCAAAATAGAAAAGTTTCACCAAGGGCCATCTCTTAAAAAGGCTATGTTCTAAATAGGCTCTTACCACCCCTGCGGTTCCCTCCGGTCTTAAGGTGATGCTTCTTTTTCCCTGATCGGTAAAGGTATACATCTCCTTCTGGACGATGTCGGTATCCTGACCAATGCTTCGAGCAAATAGTTCCGTCTCTTCCAATACGGGGATACGAATTTCCTTGTAATTATAAAGGGAAAATACTTTCTTCACCTGACCTTCTAAATACTGCCACTTAAACGAGTCATCAGGAAGTATATCATGTGTTCCATACAAAGTTTTGTATTTCATAGTAGGTCTCTTTGTTTTTTTCTACTTTTGGGTTGTCGTAGTTGCTCGATTTATCGAGCCAATTTCATGTTAGATAAATCGCACAACCACAAAAAATTAGTTTTTTAATTCATGATGCATCTTTCAATAGAGAAAATAATATTTGGTCTCTTCAAAGTCAATTAAAGATTGCGTAAAGTTCACGAAAGAATAGAGATTTCTACAAGCGTGAGGAGGGGGATGCTGGAAATTCCAGCACCTAACTTAAGTTAGGTGCTGGTCTATGATTTGTATTCAGCGGGCAGAATTAATCCAAATTTTGTTTGACTTTCTCACCCATTATTCGTAAATTTAAGCCAGTTTCAAGGTCCTGAGGACAAATAGCCTTTGGTAAACCTCAGGCAAAAACCGTTCATAGAGAATTCGGAGGCGAATTATGGTAGACGTTCATATCGCAAGTAATACCAATGTAGCAAAAATCACTCTTCACTCCGTCCCGGACAAACCTGGAATCGCCGCGGAGATATTCGGCAAACTGGGAAATGAGGGCTTCAATGTGGAGTTGATGGTGTCAGGGATCAGTTATAAGGACAAGGTTGACGTAACCTTTGCCGTGGCGGAAAATGAGCTGGATCCAATCCACACGCTTCTGGAGAAGGTAAAGAGTGAGATGGGAGCTGAAAGAGTCTCTCACACCTCCAACATAGCTTTAGTCTCCATTGCCGGTCATCAACTGGCACAGACCCCGGGCTTAGCAGGAAGAATGTTTAACGCACTCTCCAAGGCGGGGATCAACATAGATACCATCTCCACCTCCATGTCCTCGGTCACCTGTGTGGTATCACAAGATAAAGCCAAAGATGCGGTGGACGCTTTGCGCAAGGAGTTCCAAACGTAAAAAACTGAGTTTATAGTTTAGCCTGGGCTATTCTGACTGATTTTTGAAGATCATTACCCCCATATCATCCTTTTGGGTATTTCTCGAAGAAGAAGGCGTGTGAAGTTTTACGCAGGGGAAAGCTTTTGATGGTAATTCTCGTTTTAATCTTTACCTCAGGTAGAACTAAAGTTTCATCGCCATATTCCTCTTGAAACTCAATCTATGGGTAGCTGCAGACTTCAGCATGCTTATTTGAAAACTAACCCAAAAAACAGATACTAAGAAGAAGCCAAGATAAACTTTTGAAGAACATGATGGGTAGGGTTGAATGTCTTTCAGGCGAACCCTGTCCTGCGGTTGTTAACCTATTACCCACACAAAAGTCGCCAGGCTAAAACTTTCAGAACCCTGCGGTGTATGGGAATACAAAAGCAATCAAGAGGGTTGCTCATAACAGCTTATGAGGTGTTCGGTAAGGACAAAGCGGCACAATAAATGTCGAGATTAAACCATACCGGTTAAGCCAAAAACCAGCGATTTTGCTTGCTTTTTTTAAGGAATGTCGTATAATATATAAGACAGGGCGTGGGCAATAATGGCAACAACCACAACAAAACCAACTCTTTCAGTCCGTAAAAAGGAGGTTTATAAGAAGCTATTTGAAGCATTGGGCCACCGGTTAGAACAAAATGTGCTCTTAGCTTCTTACACTACCTTTGGCATTGGTGGAAAAGCTGATCTATTTTATCCAGCAAGAAAGCCGGAGGAGTTAATCTCCGCCGTAAGAACAGCTCAAAAGTTGAGATTGCGCTTTTTCCTTCTGGGTGGTGGAAGCAACATTTTGGTGAGCGATTCAGGCTTTAGAGGCTTGGTAATAAAAAATGAGTGCCAAGACATATTGACCAATCAGGATAGCATCTCCTGTCAGTCTGGAGCTTTTTTAAGTGAGGTGGTTGAGCAAGCTTGTAAACTCTCTCTTTCCGGCCTGGAATTTGCCGCAGGAATTCCAGGAACGGTGGGGGGAGCGATAAGAGGAAATGCTGGAGCCTTTGGTAAATCAGTAAGCGACGTGTTGATCAAAGCTGTTATTCTTACGGAAAAGGGAGAAATAAGAGAAGTTCACAAAGACTACTTCCAATTTGCATATAGAGAAAGCAGCCTCAAAAAGATTAAAGACATTCTGCTTTCTACCACATTCGGATTAAAAAAGCAGGATAAGGAGAAAATTAAGAAAAAGATAAGAGGGAATCTAAAAGAAAGAGAAAAGAATCTCCCTAATGAGGAAAAATCAGCAGGTTGTTTTTTTAAGAATGTGGTTGTGAGTGACAAAAAGATTGCGGCTGGATTTCTGTTAGACCGGATAGGCGCCAAAAATATGCATGAGGGTTATGCGAAAGTATCTGCCCAGCATGCCAACATATTAATCAATGCCGGTAATGCAAAAGCCACAGATGTGAGAAAGTTAGCCCGACAATTGAAAAAGAAGGTAAAGGAAAAATTTAACATAGAGTTAGCGGAAGAAGTCGTATATATAAATTGAGGTTTCAGCCGAATATAAAGAAAGGAGGAGTTAGCGAAAACAACTAAAGATTTTTAATAGATAAGATGCAAAAGGAGTCTTTTCCTGATGCATTATCATTTGGAACAATATCGAAATACCGCCAATGGAGTATTGTCTTTTCTGGGTTTGGCGGTTTTGTTTTTGTTCGGTCTTACTCTGACCGAGTTTTTGATTTGCAAGCCGGCTGAAGCTATAGGTTCCGCAGGATCCATAGGACTGACGATTCGACTCCAGGAGAAAGATCGAAATTTAGTTACCTTTGGCTATCCGCCCCGGCAGGTGGGTCTTTCCATCTCTTCTGACTCCATACCTCTCTTGAAACCTAATCTGACGTCCACCCAGAAAGTCTTAGTAGAATACGAACAAGGATTTGTGAGCATAAGCGAAAAGCAGGGGGGTTATCAACTATACCAACCCATATTTTTGACCCTCTCCACGTATACTTCTGCTTCCAACCGGCTTCAGATCGATCAGGAATGGAGAAAAAATCTAAATGCTCATTTTCTGCAGGGTAAAGATAGATCCAAGGGACTGTTTGAATGGGAAATCCCGGTCAAGTTCCCCAAGGTGGTCTCAAGAATAATCGGTGAAGGAGGGCCGGGATTGAAGGTATCCGGCTATAGAAAAATCGGGTTTTCCGGAAGGAGCATGTGGCAGGATGATCTGAAAAACACCGCCACCTCCCGGCAGTCCAAGTTTCCCTCCCTTAATATGGAACAACACTCTCAGTTTACCATAACCGGCACCATTGGAAGCAAAATCTCAGTTAAAGTGGATCAGGACAGCAGAAGACACACCGATTTAGAAAATACCCTCCAGCTAAGATACAAAGG